>NZ_JAGIXF010000020.1:0-109422 GCF_021483755.1 Burkholderia sp. WTPI3
CGTCAGGTCGATCACGCGGCCGCCAGCCACCCCGATCGCCGACGCGTCGAGCGTGTGCTTCGCGCGCGTGCCGCCGAGGTTCGCACGCAGCGATTTCAGCTGCAGCGAGCCGAGCGCGATGTCGGTCGCGTCGGCCGTAAACACGAGCGCGCCGTTCGCGCCGTCGCGGATGTCGGCGTGGCCCTGCGCGGCGCCGATCCGGTTCGCTCCGATCACGACGTGCTCGGCCTTGTAGGTAGCCGTCACGTTTGGATGCGCGAAGCTGCCGGTCAGGTCGCCCTGCGCCTGCACGAGCCCCTGGAAGCCGAAACCGAGCCGGTCGAGCTGCGGCGCATCGACGACGAAGCGCAACCGGTCGCCGGGCGCGCCGAAGCTGCCGCGCAGGTCGACGTGGTTGCCGGCGATCGACAGGTTCGCGTTGCTCGGCAGGATCCGCGTGCCGGCCAGCTGCAGCACGCCCGCGCCGGTCAACGGCACGCCGTCGTACAGGCTGTCGCCGAGTTTGAACGTCGCCTTCGTCGACACCTGCGGCGCGAACGCGCCGGAGGCCGTCAACGTGCCCGACACGCGCGTCTCGCCGCGCTTTGCCGGCGCCTTGGCGCTTTTCGCGGCCGGCTTGCCGCCGGGCGCCTTCGGCGCATTCATCGCGGCGAGCAGCAGCGGATCGAACGCGGTCAGCGTCGCCTTCGCGTCGTAGCTCGCGTGCGCGTCGTGGCGGAACACGCCGGTCAGGTCGATCCGGCCCTTGCCTGCCGTCACGCGCGCGTCGGTCAGCACCGTCTGTTGCGACGTCAGCGCGACCTTCGCGCGGGCGCCGAGCGCGAGCTTCGGGTCGTTCAGGTTGAAATCGACGGTCGTCACGTCGCCCGCGAGCGTCACGCCGAGCGGGCCGCCCAGACGCATCGGCCGCAATTCGGCGACGAAGGCATTGAGGTCGAGATTGGCGACCTTCAGGTCGAAGCGGCCCTTGCCGCCCGTCAGCGTACCGCTGCCGGTCACGCTGCCGTCGCGGATCAGCTTCAGCGCGAGGGCGTCGATCCGCTGCGCGTGCGCGTCGAGATGCACGGTCGCGTGCGCGTCGACGACCGGCAGCAGATGGTCGCCGAGCGTGCCGGCCTTCGCGTTGACGATCGACACCGGGCCCGTCACCGCGAAGCCCTTCGCCGCCGCGGAGCCGGCCGGCGCGGTCACGGGCGCGAGTTCGGCGCGCACCGCGAGATCGGCGGCCGGCGCCCCTGGCGAAATCGCCTGCGGATTCACGTGATCGAACGCGAGCGAGGCACGCGTAAGCGGCACCGCGCCGAACGGCGCGGCCTCGACGTGCGCGCGCCCGTTCAGCTTCATCCCGCTCGCGGTGACGTCCGCGACGAGCGCTTCGAGCGAACCCGACACGTTCGCGCTCGCGTTGACCGGTTCGTTGGAGAACTTGCCCGCATAGGTCACATCGCCCGTCAGCGCGAACGGCTTCACGCCGTCGAGCTTCACGCGCGCGGTCAGCGCGCCGTACGGCGTGTCGACGCCATCGAGCAGAAGTTCGTGGTGACGGCCGTCGCTGCGGCCGTTCAGCGCCAGATGATCGAGCTGCGTCGTCGAGCCGCCTTCATGGATCGCCAGGTGATCGATGCGCAGGTCGTCGATCCGCACCTGCAGCGGCAGGCTCAGGTCCTGCGGCGTCGTGGCCGGTGCCGGCTGCCCCGGCACGATCCGCACGTCGACGGTGCCCGCGCGCAGGTACGCGACCGACAGCCGCCACGGCGCGCGGGTCAGCGCCCAGCGTCCGTCGAGCCAGTCGATCCGCACCTCGGTGCCGGCGCCGCCGGGGCTCGTCCATGCGAACCCGTGCAGCCGCACGCCGGTCGCGAGCGAACCGCCGTCGAGCGTCCCCGTCAGCCGCCCGCCCAGCACCCGCACGGCCGTCTGCCATGCGGGCCGCGTGCCGCGCTCGGTCGTCGCCGCGGCCAGCACGAGCCCGGCCGCCAGCACGACGAGCAGCACGATCGTCGCGAGCGTCCACGCGACGGCGCGGCCCGCACGCACGCGACGCGGCGGCGCATCGGGCGCGCGCTCGGGCGAGTCCGGATCGTGGGGCGGCGGCGTGTCGTTCGGGTCCTTCGTCATGCGGTTCGTCGTGGGTCGGGCAACAGGTCAGAAAGCGATGCCAAGTGTCAGGTACGGGCGCACGCTGCGGTTACGCAGCCCGTATGCGACATCGACGTTGATCGGGCCGACGGGGCTGCGCCAGCGCGCGCCGATGCCGACGCCCGGGTAGAACACCCGCTCGCCCCACGCATCGGTCGCGGTGCCGATGTCGAAGAACGTCGCGGCGCCCCAGTCGCGGTTGAACCAGTGCTGGTATTCGGCGGTACCCGTCATCAGATACTTGGTCGGCAGCACGGAGCCGTCCACGTTGTTGCCGATGCTCTGGTAACCGTAGCCGCGCACCGAGTTCGAGCCGCCCGCGCGGAACAGCAGCGACGCCGGCACGCCGGTCGAGCTGCCGCTCGTGAATACGCCGCCGAGCTCCGCGCGGAACACGAACAGGTCGCGTCGCCCGATCGGCACGTATTGCTGGCCGCGCGCGTATCCGCGAACGAAGGTCTGGTCGGTCAGCACGCCCTTGATCGCGAAGCCGGCCTCCGCGTGGATCAGGTTGCCCGAGCGCGGGAACAGCGGATCGTCGACGTTGCGGCGCGTCCACGCCCATTGCGGCACGAGCGCGCGGCTCGTGGTGGGGCCGGCGCTGTTCTGGTCGAGCCGGTCCTGGTAGAACATCAGCGAGTACGCGTAGTCGATGAACTGCCCGGTGCGCGTGCGCTGCACGCCGACCCGCGCGCTGTAGATACGCGTGTCCGACACATTGGTGTTCGTGTACGACGCGAGCACGCTGTTGGTCCAGCCTTTCTCGCCCGGCGGCATCGACAGCTGGACCTGACCGTACTGCTGGATCTGGTCGAGCCGGCCCGACACGGTGAGCGGCCACGCGGCGCCGAACGTGTCGAGGTACGTGTACGAGCCCTGCACGTGCGGGCCCGTATCGGTCGCGTAACCCACGCCGCCGCGAATGCTGTTGTACGGGAACTCGCTGACCTTCACGTGCACGGGCGTGCGCTCGGGCTTCGACGTGTCGTCGCCGACGTCGATCGCGACGCTCGCGTAGTACGGCGTGTTCTGCAGTTGCCGCTGCAGTTCGGCGATCCGCTGCACGTCGTAGATCTCGCCTTCCGACAGCGGATTGACGTTCGTGACGATCTTCTCGGGATAGCGGCGCACGCCGTCGACGTCGACCTTGCCGATCGTAAACGTCGGGCCGCTGTCGAACGTGACGGCCAGTGTCGCGCGCTGCGTGCGCGGATCGATGCGCGCCTCCGACGACGTGATCTTCGCGCCCAGATAGCGGCGCGACTGCAGCTGCTTGAGCGCCGCGCCCTTCGCGCCGTCCCAGTCGGACTGCGTAAACGGGTCGCCGGGCTTCAGCGAGAACGCAAACCGGGTCGCGGCCTCCTGCTTCGGATCCTCGGCAGCCACCGGCCCCTTGAACGTCAGGTCGACCGTCGACACCACGGTCTGCGGCCCCGGATCGACGGCGACGCGCACGTCGCGCTTGCCGTCGTGCGTGCGCACGTCGGTGCGCACGATCGGCGAGAAATAGCCGGCCGTCGCGGTCAGGTCGCGAACCTGCTGAGGCGTGGCGGTCACGAGGAAGTCGAACTGGTCGTCGCTGATGTCGTCGCGCTTCGCGAAGCGGGCAATATCGAGATGGGCCTTCAGCAGCTTGCGGATCGAGCGCGGCGCGTCGATGTCGACGTCGTACTTCGCGCAGGCCGGCAGTGCGACGAACGCGGCAAGACAACCGACGAGCGCTGCCCTGGCCACGGCCGCGGCGCGACGTCGTGCGCGCCGGCGGGCCGTGCGCCGCCCTGCGTCATGCGCCGTATGTGCTTGCTGGTTCGCCTGACCCGCCAAATATGACCTCGCCCTCGGTTGTCGTGTTTTTTGGAAAACCCTGTATTTGACCACAGGGCGGCCGCCGCGCCAGCGCGGGCGCCGCTTTGACGCGTGCGCGCAACGCACCGCGCCCGGGCGCCCGTCGGGCGCCGGCCAGCGGATTCGACGCGCGATTGGCGCCGGCTGTTCCCCGCGATGCGGTAAAATCCTGCATTCGCAGAATCCGGCGCCTCCTGCGCCGCCCGAAACGGAAAGCCAAGCCATGCCGTATCAGTCCGACGTCACGCAATTCCTGAACCAGCTCAAGCAACAGAAGCCGACGCTCGAAGAAGAGCAGCGCAAGGGCCGTTCCCTGCTGTGGGACAAGCAGCCGATCGACCTCGACGAGCGCGCCGAGCAGCAGGAATCGCGCGTGAAGCAAACGTCCTACGTCTACTACCAGAATTTCTGACGACGTGAGCGCCGCCGACGAGGCCAGCGCCGCCCGGCAGGACGACGCGATCGCCGCGCCCGCGGGCGCCGATTCGACGCCCGACACGGTCGACGGTGTCGCGGCGTTCGCTCGCCTGTACGGCGAGCCGCTCTTCAAGCTGCCGCAGGATCTGTACATCCCGCCCGATGCGCTCGAGGTGTTCCTCGAGACGTTCGAAGGCCCGCTCGACCTGCTGCTGTACCTGATCCGCAAGCAGAACTTCAACGTGCTCGACATCCCGATGGCGCAGGTCACCGCGCAGTATCTCGGCTATGTCGACCAGATCCGCACGTCGAACCTCGAACTGGCAGCCGAATACCTGCTGATGGCCGCGATGCTCATCGAAATCAAGTCGCGGATGCTGCTGCCGGTCAAGAAGGCCGACACCGGCGAGGAAGCCGAGGATCCGCGCGCGGAACTCGTGCGTCGCCTGCTCGAATACGAGCAGATGAAGCTCGCCGCGCAGCGCCTCGACCAGTTGCCGCAGCTCGGCCGCGACTTCCTGCGCGCCGAGGTGTACATCGAGCAGAGCATCACGCCCCGCTTTCCCGACGTCGACTCGGACGACCTGCGCGCCGCGTGGGCCGACGTGCTCAAGCGCGCGAAGCTTGTTCAGCACCACAAGATCTCCCGCGAGGAGCTGTCGGTACGCGAGCACATGAGCTTGATCCTGCGCAAGCTGCAGAACGCGCGCTTCATGGAGTTCGCCGACCTGTTCGACACGTCGCGCGGCGTGCCGGTCGTCGTCGTGAACTTCATCGCGATGCTCGAACTCGCGCGCGAATCGCTCGTCGAGATCACGCAGCCCGAGCCGTTCGCGCCGATCTACGTGCGCCTCGCGTACCTGCCCGCCTAAAACCCCGCCACTCTACGTGATTCCGCCGTGCGGGCGCGTGCCGCTGCTGCGCGCGCCGCCAGCGGTGCGCCCGATTAAAAAGTGAACGATCGTTCTTTTTTCGATGCATCCGGCGGCCAAATCCTCTACAATCCGCCGACGCCCGATGCGCCGCCTGCGCGCCGGCGTTCTCCGCTTCGACCCCGACGCCGCAGTTGCGGCGCCAACGCGCGCACGCGCGAGGAACCCGCTACCCGATCATGAAAGTCATCAGCTCGATCCAGGAACTGCGCGACCAACTGCGCGGACAGAACCGCACGGCGTTCGTGCCGACGATGGGCAACCTCCACGAAGGACACCTGTCGCTGATGCGTCTCGCGCGCCAGCACGGCGATCCGGTCGTGGCGAGCATCTTCGTCAACCGGCTGCAGTTCGGCCCGAACGAGGATTTCGACAAATATCCGCGCACGCTGCAGGACGATATCGAGAAGTTGCAGAAGGACAATGTCTACGTGCTGTTCGCGCCGACCGAGCGCGACATGTATCCGGAGCCGCAGGAGTACCGCGTGCTGCCGCCGGATGACCTCGGCGGGATTCTCGAGGGCGAGTTCCGACCCGGTTTCTTCACCGGCGTGTGCACGGTCGTCACGAAGCTGATGTCGTGCGTGCAGCCGCGCGTCGCCGTGTTCGGCAAGAAGGATTACCAGCAGCTGATGATCGTGCGCCGCATGTGCCAGCAGCTCGCGCTGCCGGTCGAAATCATCGCGGCCGAGACGGTGCGCGACGAGGACGGCCTCGCGCTGTCGTCGCGCAACCGCTACCTGACGACCGACGAGCGCCGGGAAGCGCCCGAACTCGCGAGGACGCTGCAACGCATGCGCGACAGCGTGCTCGGCGGCGAACGCGACCTCGGCAAGCTCGAGCAGAACGCGCGCGCGCACCTGGCCGAGCGCGGCTGGGTGCCCGATTACATCGCGATCCGCCGCCGCGCGAACCTGATTGCGCCGAGCGCTGCCGAACTCGAAGCCGGCGAGCCGCTCGTCGTGCTCGCCGCGGCCAGGCTCGGCGCGACGCGCCTCATCGACAACCTGGAAATCTGACGGCCGCCCGGCCTCGCCTCTCACGCATCACGGAGACACCCATGCAGCGCCACATGCTCAAATCGAAGATCCACCGCGCGGCCGTCACGCACTGCGAGCTGCATTACGAAGGCTCGTGCGCGATCGACGAAGACCTGCTCGAAGCGGCGGGCCTCATCGAAAACGAACGGATCGACATCTGGAACATCAACAACGGCGAGCGCTTCTCGACATATGCGATCAAGGGCGAGCGCGGCAGCGGGATGATCTCGCTGAACGGCTCGGCTGCGCGCCGTGCGCAACTCGGCGACCTCGTGATCATCGCGGCGTTCGCGATGGTCGACGAAGCCGAGCTGCAGGCCGGCTGGAAGCCGAAGCTCGTGTTCATCGACGAAGGCAACAGGATCAAGGGCCACCGCGATCACGTGCCGACGCAGAACTGGACGTAATCCGCATGGCCACCGGCGTGCCGCGGCGCACCGGGTAGCCCCCGCCGCAGACGAACGAAGGGCCTGGTCCGGCACGATGCCCGATCAGGCCCTTTTCATACTGCCCCAGTCGCGCAGCGCTCAGGACGCCTTGGCGGCCTTCTCCGCTTTCGGCGCGCGCCGCTCGGCCCACTCGACGATCGGCCGCCATTGCTCGAGATCCTTGTCGACGCGGCTCTTCGCGACGTCCCACAGCGTCAGGCCGTGCGCAGCGATCTGCACGTAGTTCTGCGTGTCGCGCACGTAGCCGAGCACCGGCAGGCCGAGCCCTTCGACGAACCGGTGTAACTGGTCGGACGAACGCGTGCGCGCATCGACGCGCATCCCGACGATCCCGACCTCGACGCTGCCCTTGCGCACCGCCTTCTCGCCGGCGAGACGCTCCAGAAACTGCTGGGTCGCGAGAATATCGAACATCGACGGCTGCAGCGGCACGATCACCTTGTCGGCAAGCTGCAGCGCGACGTTCAGCCGGTTGCCGTGCAGCCCGGCCGGCGTGTCGATGACCGCATATTCGAGGCCGCGCGGCGGCTTCGACGGCGCATCCGGATCGAGATCCCACGCCTCGATCGCCGGAAGCCCGGCCGGACGCAGGTCGAGCCACGCATGCGCGGACTGCTGCCGGTCGAGATCGGCGAGCGCGACCCATGCGCCCTGCGCCGCAAAATAGCCGGCAAGATTGGTGGACAGCGTGCTCTTGCCCACGCCGCCCTTCGGATTCGCCACCACGATAACCGTCATGAATTCCCCCGAAAAAGCCGTGCGGCGCGTGCCGTGTGACACGCGCCGCTCGAATGCGGATACAGGGAGCGATGATATCGGCAAACGGGGGGTCACCGGAACGGGTTGCGCCGATGTCGCTCCGCTTATGCGGTACGTGTCGCGGCCCGCGGTGCGCCGAGCGCGAACGCGCCGCCGCCCAGCAGCGCCTGCACGGCCAGCGTGACAGCCCAGAACGCCGGGTATTCCCAGCCGCCGTTCGGCGACGCGAAGCTCCAGCCGTTCGGCAGATGCGCGGACACCGCGCCGAGCATGAACGGCAACAGCACGAGCGCCGCGATGCGCACGCGGAAGCCCGCGAGCAGCGCGAGGCCGCCGGCCAGCTCGACGAAGGTCGTCACGTACGCAAGCCAGCCCGGCAGACCGATCGACGCGAAGAACTGCGCGGTGCCGGGCAACGTGAAGACGAACACCTTCTGCGCGACGTGCGCGAGGTACAGCACGCCGAGGGCAACGCGCAGCAGTGTCGCGCCAAGATCGTTCAGGCGATTGGGGTTCATGGCGAATTCCTTCGTGAGTGGATGAGGATGGATCGCACTTTATTCGAACTGATTAAACCAATAAACAAGCAATTTGGCTTTAACTGATTCCATACAGGAATTAATCTGGCAATAAAAAAGGGCATGACAGATCATGCCCCGCCAGCCGATACCTGAAGCGAACCTCAGCCGCCGCTTCTACCTTGTGTCGCGTCGCCCGAGCCGGCCGGGCCACTGCCCGGGCCGTAGCCGTCGCAAGCGTGCGCAATCGCCGACGCGCCCAGCAGCGCCGCGAGCAGCATGCTCAACCACCATCGAGCCTTCATCGTCACGCTCCTGCGGGCGGACCTCCGCCCACCTGAGTTGTATGCGATCCGGCGGAAAAAGCCAGGCCGCAGCGTCCGTGCGTCAGCGGAATTCCGCATACAGCGCGCCCAGGTCGAGATGCTCGGCGAACGAATCGGCCAGACGCTCCAGCGACGCCTCGCGCAGTGCCGGGTAGTCGATGCGCTCCGCGCCGCCGAGCCCGGCCCACGCGAGCAATGCCGCGCACGCGTCGGGCGCGTCGAACAGGCCATGCACGTAGGTCGCGAGAATCTGCCCGTCGGCCGACACCGCGCCGTCCGTGCGCACGCCGTCCGGCGCGCCGCCGTCCGCCAACTCCAGCGCAGGCGCCGCCAGCGCGGGCCCGCGCGTGTCGCCCATGTGGATCTCGTAGCCGTGCACGGCGGCCGCGCCCGGCAGTGCGAGACGCCCGGTCACGTTCTTCAGCGTCTTGTCCGGCAGCAGCGTCGTGCCGAAGTCGAGCAGCCCGAGCCCCGGCACGCTGCCGGGCACGCCTTCGAGGCCGAGCGGATCGTCCAGCGTGCGGCCGAGCATCTGCATCCCGCCGCAGATGCCGATCACCTTGCCGCCATAGCGCAGGTGCCGGCGGATCACCGGGTCCCAGCCCGCCTCGCGCAGCCACGCGAGATCGCGCTGCACGCTCTTCGAGCCGGGCAGGATCAGCAGGTCGGCATCCGGCACCGGCCCGCTCTTCCAGTACGTGAATTCGACCTGCGGATGAGCGCGCAGCGGATCGAAATCGGTGTGATTGCTGATCCGCGGCAGTGCGGGCACCACCACGCGCAGCACGCCGGCGTCGCCGCGCGCGGCGGCGCTGCGCGCCTGCGACGGCAGCATATCCTCGGCATCGAGCAGCAGCCCGTGCAGGTACGGCAGCACGCCGAACACCGGCTTGCCCGTCTGCGCACGCAACCAGTCGAGGCCCGGTTCGAGCAGCTTGAAATCGCCGCGAAAGCGATTGATCACGAAACCGCGCACGCGCGCGCGCTCGCTGTCCGACAGGCATGCGAGCGTGCCGACCAGATGCGCGAACACGCCGCCGCGATCGATGTCGGCCACGAGCACGACCGGGCAATCCACGCGTTCGGCGAAGCCCATGTTCGCGATGTCGCCTTCACGCAGGTTGATCTCGGCCGGGCTGCCCGCGCCTTCGACGAGCACTATGTCGTAGCCGGCGCGCAGCCGCGCGTACGACTCCAGCACCGCGTCGAACGCGACCGGCTTGTAGTCGTGATACGCCCGCGCATCGAGGTTCGCGCGCGCCTTGCCGTGAATGATCACCTGCGCGCCGCGATCGCTCGTCGGCTTCAGCAGCACCGGGTTGAAATCGGTATGTGGCGCGACGCCCGCGGCAAGCGCCTGCAGCGCCTGCGCGCGGCCGATCTCGCCGCCGTCGGCCGTCACCGCGCTGTTGAGCGCCATGTTCTGCGGCTTGAACGGCGCGACGCGCGCGCCCGCGCGGCGCGCGAGGCGGCACAGGCCGGCGACGAGCGTGCTCTTGCCCGCGTCGGACGTCGTGCCCTGGATCATCAACGTGCCGCGCGGCTGCGGTTCGGGTGCGTTCATCGTATGCAAAGTCGTGGCGAAGCGAAGGCCGCATTATCGCCCGCGCCGGCACGCGCGCGCCGTTACAATCACGCGATGATTCAGCACGACCTCACCTTCGTCCTCGGCGGCGCACGCTCGGGCAAGAGCGCGCATGCCGAGCGGCTTGCCGCCGACAGCGGCCGCCCCGTCACCTATATTGCGACCGCGGCCGCGACGGCCGCCGATGCCGAATTCGAACAGCGCATCGCGCATCATCGCGCGCGCCGGCCGGCCGACTGGGGCTTCGCCGACGCGCCCGTCAATCTGGCGGGCACGCTCGCGCGGCTCGACGATCCGCGCGCGTGCCTGCTCGTCGACTGCCTCACGCTGTGGCTCACGAACCTGCTGTGCCCGCTCGACGGCGAACCGCTCGACGACGCGCAATACGCAGCGCAGGTCGCGCAACTCGAACACACGTTGCGCAGCGCCCGTGCGAAGGTGATCGTCGTCAGCAACGAAATCGGGCTCGGCGTGGTGCCGCTCGGCTCGGTCACGCGCCGCTACGTCGACGAGCTCGGACGCCTGAACCAGCGCATCGCCGCACTCGCGACGCGCGTGACGCTGCTGGTTGCCGGACTGCCGCTCGAGATCAAGGCCGGAGCGCCGTCATGCTGATGCTGTCGCTGCCGATCGTCGCGATGCTTGCAGTCGCGGCCGCGATCGTCGATCGCCTGTTCGGCGAACCGGCTGGCTGGCATCCGCTCGTCGCGTTCGGCCGGCTTGCCGCGCGCATCGAGGACGCCATGAACACGGGCCGGCGCGGCCGCGCAATCGGCGTCGCCGCGTGGAGCGCGGCCGTGCTGCCGCCGGTGGCCGTCGCGGCGTGGCTCGCGGCCGTGCTGCCCTGGCCGCTAGCAGCGGCGCTACACGTCGCGCTGCTGTGGTTCGCGCTCGGCGCGAAGAGCCTCGCCGACCACGTCGCGCCGATCGCCGCCGCGCTGCTGCGGCACGACCTCGACGCCGCGCGCGCGCTGACCGCGCGCATCGTATCGCGCGACACGAGCGAAGCCGACGAAGGTGCACTGTCGCGCGCGGCCGTCGAATCGGCGCTGGAGAACGGCAACGATGCGATCTTCGGCGCGCTCTTCTGGTTCGTCGTCGCGGGCGGCCCCGGTGCGCTGCTGTTCCGGCTCGCGAACACGCTCGATGCGATGTGGGGCTATCGCACGCCGCGCTTCCTGACCTTCGGCTGGGCCGCCGCACGCCTGGACGACGCACTGAACTGGATTCCCGCGCGCCTCACTGCCGCGAGCTATGCGCTGCTCGGCGACACCGCCGCCGCGTGGCGCTGCTGGCGCACGCAGGCACGTCACTGGGACAGCCCGAATGCAGGCCCCGTGATGGCCGCGGGCGCCGGCAGCCTGAACGTGCAGCTCGGCGGCCCGGCCGTCTATCACGGCGAAATCGAGGACCGTCCCTCGCTCGGCACCGGCGCGCCCGCGACGGCCGCGCACGTCGCCGCCGCGCTGTCGCTCGTCACGCGCACGCTCGCGCTGTGGCTCGCGCTGCTCGTCGCGAGCGGCGCCCTCATCCTCGCTACCCATCATGTCTGACGCACGCATCCCGCACGGCGGCAACCTGCACGAAGCCGCACGCCGCCACGGCATTCCGTACAACGCGTGGCTCGACCTGTCGACCGGCATCAATCCGGTCGGCTATCCGGTGCCGCCCGTGCCGGCCGACGCATGGCGCCGGCTCCCCGACGACGGCGACGCGCTCGCCGCATGCGCGGCCCGCTACTACGGCGCACCCGATGCCGCGCACGTGCTGCCGGTTGCCGGCAGCCAGGCCGCGATCCGCGCATTGCCAGCGCTGCTGCCGGCCGGCGACGCCGGCGTCGCGGCGCTCGCGTATGGCGAATACGCGCCGGCATTCGCGCGTCACGGTCATCGCGTCGTGCCGCTCGACATCGACATGGACGTGCTGCCCGCGACGCTGCGTCACGTCATCGTCGGGAATCCGAATAATCCGACGGCCGATCTCGTTCCGGCCGAACGCCTGCTCGGCTGGCATGCGCAGTTGTCGGCACGCGGCGGCACGCTGATCGTCGACGAAGCGTTCGCGGATACCGGCGCCACGCCGTCGCTCGCGCAATACGCGGATCGCGCGGGCCTCGTCGTGCTGCGCTCGGTCGGCAAGTTCTTCGGTCTCGCCGGCATCCGCGCGGGCTTCGTGCTCGCGTGCGAGGCGCACATCGCCGCATTGCGCGACACGCTCGGCGCATGGACCGTGAGCGGCCCCGCACGTCATGCGGTCGGCGCCGCGTTCGGCGATCGTGCCTGGCAGGCCGCCGCGCGCGAACGGCTCACCGCGGACGGCGGGCGGCTCGCCGCGCTGTTGCGCGCGCACGGCTTCGCGGTGCGCGCGACACCGCTCTTCAGCTGGACCGGCGACCCGCGCGCGGCCGCGCTGCATGCGGCGCTCGCCGCGCACGGGATCTGGACGCGGCACTTCCCGCAACCGTCGAGCGTGCGCATCGGCCTGCCGGGCAGCGAAGCCGAATGGCAGCGCGTGATCGAGGCGCTCGCGCAGTGCGTCCCGACGTTACAACAGGAATCCGCATGAACGCCCGCACGCTCCGCCGGCTGCCGCCGCTCGCAATGGTGGTCGCGCTCGCGCACGCGCCCTTCGCTCACGCCAACGTCACGACCCGCGACGATGCCGGCAATACCGTCACGCTTCCGGCGCCCGCGCAGCGCGTGATCAGTCTCGCCCCGCACGCGACCGAGCTGGTCTACGCGGCCGGCGGCGGCGCGAAGCTCGTCGGCACCGTCACGTACAGCGACTATCCGCCCGCCGCGCAGGCCGTGCCGCGCGTCGGCGACAACAAGGCGCTCGACCTCGAGCGGATCGCCGTGCTGAAGCCGGACCTGATCGTCGTCTGGCGGCACGGCAACGCCGAACGGCAGATCGACGCGCTGCGTGCGCTGCACATCCCGCTGTTCTTCAGCGAACCGAAGCATCTCGACGACGTGGCGTCGTCGCTGCGCCGGCTCGGTACGCTGCTCGGCACGGAACCGGCGGCCGATGCCGCCGCCGCATCGTTCTCGCGCGACATCGCGGCGCTGCGCGCGCGTTACGCGACACGTCCGCCCGTCACGATGTTCTTCCAGGTATGGGACCGGCCGCTGATGACGCTCAACGGCGATCATCTGATCAACGACGTGATCACGCTGTGCGGCGGCCGTAACGTATTCGCCGCGCTGAAGCCGCTCGTGCCGACCGTCACCGACGAAGCCGTGCTGGCCGCGAATCCGGAAGCGATCGTGACGACGAGCGCCGGGGCGACACGCTCGGACGCGCCGCTGCCGAGCCTCGCGCGCTGGCGCGCATGGCCCGCGATGACGGCCGTGGCGCGCAACAACCTGTTCGCGATCGACGGCGATCTGCTGACGCGACCGTCGCCGCGGATCGTACAGGGCGCGGCTGCGCTGTGCGAGGATCTCGACACCGCGCGAGCACGGCGGCCGGCACCCTGATCCGGGTGACGGCATGCCTTTGCGCTGCCGAAGCACGCACGATCGCAAGCCGGCGGCACACCGGTGCGCGATCGCCTACTCGTCCCAGTGCAGGATTTCCCAGGTTCGCGCCGCATCGTCCGCACGCAACCAGACGACGCCGCCCGTCGGCACCGGTCGCGACAGCAACGTATCGAGCGGCACGCGCAACACGTGCGAGGCGAACGCGCGAATCACGCCCGCATGCGTGAGCGCCCAGTACGGCGCGTCGGCCTGCGTGAGCGCGTCGGCCACTCGTGCGACGCGCGCGGCGAACCGCGCGACGCTCTCGCCACCGTGCGCGCACGCATGCATCAGGTCGGCCGCCCACGCATCGAGCGCAGCGCGGTCGATATCGTCCCAGCGCTGCATTTCCCACGTGCCGAAGTCCATTTCCTGCCAGCCCGCATCGCAACGCAACGGCACGTCGAGCGCCTGCGCAAGCCGATCGGCAACCGATGAACACCGCATCAGCGGACTCGTCCAGACCTGTGCGGGCGCCGGCGCCCCAAGCGCCAGCAGATGATCACGCACGGCAAGCGCACCAGGCTCGGCCGGTGTGGCGAGCGGCACGTCGCTGCGTCCGTAACAGACGCCAGGCTCGACGGCGACGGCCGGATGGCGAATCAGGACGACATCCATCCGAGCATCGCCAGGTAGATTGCAAGCTCGCCCAGTTGCTGGGCGAAGCCGAGACAGTCGCCCGTGTACCCGCCGATCCGCTTCACGAAATAGCGGGCGGCCCATGCACGCACGAGCACGAGCGCGACGAACGCGGCGAGGCCCGCGCGCCAGTCCGGCCAGAACAGCCACGGCAGCCCGAACACGGCCGCGACCCATGCCGCACGCGCGCCCATGCGCTGCGCAACCGGCTTCGCCTTGCCTTCCGGACGAACGTAGTCGAGCGACATCAGCAGGCTCACCGCCGCCGCGCGGCTCGCCGCATGCGCGGCGATCATCGTCCAGGCGGCGCGCAGCGGCGGCATCGCAGCAAGCGCCTGCCATTTCAGTCCAAGCGCGATCACGAGCGCAACCGCGCCGAACGTGCCGATCCGCGAATCGTGCATGATCCGCAGCACGTCGTCGCGCGCGTACCCCCCACCGAATGCATCGCAGCTGTCGGCAAGACCGTCCTCGTGAAACGCGCCGGTCACGAGCAGCGTCGCGGCCATCGACAGTCCGACCGCGATCGACGCCGGCAGCACGCGCAGCGCGGCGAGATAGACGAGCGCGCCCCACGCGCCGACGCAGGCGCCGATCAGCGGGAAATAACGCGCTGCCTGGTCGAGATCGCCCGCCTCGTAGCCGATCGCGCGCGGCACCGGCACGCGCGTGAAATAGCCGAGCGCGACGAGGAAGTACCGCAGTTCGGCGCGCACGCCGCGCGCGCGCTCAGGCGTCACGGTTGTCGACGCCGGCGGACTCGAAGCTCGCCATCTCGGCGAGGAACGCGGCCGCCGCGCGCACGAGCGGCAGCGCGAGTGCCGCGCCCGTGCCTTCCCCGAGCCGCAGGTCGAGCGCGAGCAGCGGCTTCGCGCCGAAATGCTCGAGCATGCGCCGGTGTCCGGCTTCGTGCGATGCATGCGAGAACACGCAATAGTCGCGCACGCCGGGCGCGATGCGTTCCGCGACGAGCAACGCAGACGTCGCGATGAAACCGTCGACGAGGATCGTCATCCGTTCGCTCGCGGCCGCGAGATACGCCCCCGTCATCATCGCGATCTCGAAGCCGCCGAACGTCGCGAGCACGTCGATCGGCGCGATCGCGTGCGAATGCCTGACGAGCGCTCGACCGAGCACCGCGCGCTTGTGCGCGAGCCCCTGGTCGTCGAGCCCCGTGCCGCGCCCGACGCACGCGTCGATCGGCACGTCGAGCAGCCGGCTCATCAGGCACGCGGCCGACGACGTGTTCGCGATCCCCATTTCTCCGAAGCCGATCACGTTCGTGCCGAGCGATGCATGCAGGCGTACGCGTGCGGCGCCGGCCGCGAGCGCGGTGTTCGCCTCGTCGCGCGTCATCGCGGGCTCGACCGCGAAGTTGCGCGTGCCCCGCGCGATCGGCAGCGACACCAGCCGGTCGGACACCGGCAGCGGCGACGCGACGCCGGCATCGACGATCTCGAGCGCACTCTGCGCGACGCCGGAGAACGCGTTGATCGCCGCGCCGCCCGCCAGGAAGTTCGCCACCATCTGCGCGGTGACCGACTGCGGATACGGGCTCACGCCTTCGGCCGCGATCCCGTGGTCGCCTGCGAACACGATCGTCACGGGACGCTGCACGTGCGGCCGCTCGGTACGCTGGATCAGCCCGATCTGCAACGCGATCGCCTCGAGCTGGCCAAGGCTGCCGGGCGGCTTGGTCTTGTGATCGATCACATGCTGCAGGCGCTTGCGCAGCGTGTCGTCGAGCGCTGCAATCGCGGGCGGGAAGTCGGTCGGGTTCGTCATCGGAAGGTTGCCTCGTTGGCGCGGCCGGTGCCGCGCATCGAAAAAAGGAAGATCATCGCCGCTCGGGCCACGCGGGCAGCAGCGCGTCACGGCCGTTCTCGCGGATCAGCACGAGCGGATAGCCGAAGGCCTCGCTGGCACGCGCCGGCGTCAGCACGTCGTGCACGGGGCCGGCCCACGCACGGCCGCGGCCGTCGAGCAACAGCGCGTGCGTCGCGAAACGCCGCGCGAGATTCAGGTCGTGGCACGAGAACAGCACCGTGCGCGGGCCAGCGTCGAGCCATGCGGTCAGCGCGCTCAGGCAATCGATCTGGTGATGCAGGTCGAGATGCGCGAGCGGCTCGTCGAGCAGCATCAGCGGCGCATCCTGGCACAGCGTCGCGGCCAGCGCGACGCGCTGGCGCTCGCCGCCGGACAGCGACAGCACGTCGCGCGATGCGAGCGCGGCCAGCCCGAACGTCGCGAGCGCATCGCGCGCCGCCGCGCGATCGCCGTCACGCTCCCAGCCCCAGCCGCCGAGATACGGAAAGCGGTTCAGCAGCACCGTATCGAATACCGTCGCGCTGAACGCGTCGTGCTGTTGCTGCGGCATCAGCGCACGGCGCTGCGCCAGTTGTTCGGGCGGCCATGCGGCAAGCGGCCGGCCGTCGATCTCGACCTGGCCGCCGGCCGGCGGCTGCAGCCCCGCAAGCGTCGCGAGCAGCGTCGTCTTGCCGGCGCCGTTCGGCCCGGCGACACACCAGATCTCGCCCGGCCGGAACGTCTGCGTGAAGCCGCCAAGCAACGTCCGGTCGCCGGCCTTCAGCGTCACGCCAGCCGCAGCGTAGGTCATGTCGCCCGCGGTGCGCGTTGCGGTGAGCGTCATCGCATCGGCCTCCTCAGCAACATCCACAGGAACACCGGCACGCCGATCAACGCGGTCATCACGCCGACGGGCAATTGCGCGGGTGCAATCGCGGTGCGCGCGAGCAGATCGGCCGCCATCACGCCGCCACCGCCCGCGAGCATCGCTGCAGGCAGCAGCATGCGCTGGTCGTTGCCGAACGCAAGTCGCAGCGCGTGCGGGACGACGAGGCCGACGAAGCCGATCGTGCCGGCCGTCGTCACCGCCGCTGCGGCGGCCAGCGACGCGACGAGGTAGATCCGCACCCGCAGTCGCGCGACCGGCACGCCGAGCGCGAGCGCGGTCGCGTCGCCGCGCAGCAGCACGTTCAGTTGCGGTGCGGTGGGCAGCGCGATGCACGCGGCCAGCAGCAGCGCGCCCCATGCGAACCACGGCGCCGTCACGCCGTTCAGGTCACCGGTCAGCCAGAAGAGGATGCCGCGCAGCCGGCCGTCGGGCGCGAGCGACAGCAGCAGCGTGACGAGCGCGCCCCATCCCGCCGCGATCACGACCCCGGTGAGCAGCAGTCGCGGCGATGCATCGCGCGATTCGCCGCGCCACAGCTCGCGACGCGCGAGTCCGAGCACCAGCGCGACCGACACGAGCGCGCCGGCGAACGCAGACGCATCGACGAGCCACCATGCGGCACCCGCGATCATCGCGACGAGCGCGAAGCCGGCCGCGCCGCCCGACACGCCAAGCACGTACGGCTCCGCGAGCGGATTGCGCAGCAGCACCTGCAGCAGCGCACCGGCGAGCGCGAGCAGCGCGCCGCATGCGAAGCCGGCGAGTGCGCGCGGCAGCCGCAGCGTGCGCACGATGTCGGCGAACAGCGCATCGCCGCCATGCGGGACGAGCGACGCGAGCGCTTGCCACGGCGACATCGGCACGCTGCCGATCGACAGCGACGCGACGAACAGCAACGCGACCACGGCCACGAGCACGGCCCAGATCGTGGCGGCCCGAGCGGCGCTCATGCGCTGCGCGGCATCGCGCGCGACGCGCGACGCATCGGCTGACCGCCGTCGCCGGCCGAACGCGGCACGGTCGCAGCGCTGCGGCATGTTGTGGGGATACGCAAGCTCGTCATCCTTGTGGAACAGGGCGTTGTTGAAGCGTCTACGCACGTATCGCGACGCGGCAATGTCATCGCGCACCGCGACGTCGACGATCCCGTGGCCGCCGAGCCGCACCCCGCGACATCGCAGCCAGCCGTGCATCGGCCGTACCGGCTCGATGTCGCGACGATCCGGCGAGCCGCGGCACCTGCGTGCGGCCGAGGTTCTGCGCAATATAGTGGAAGCCGCCGTATCGGGTCGGTGTCCGCGCGCGCGGCGAGATCCGGCGTCTCGAATCCGGTGCGCCGCGCGGCTGCATCCGCGAGCGTGCGCGATACGATCGTCGCCGGCCACGGCACATTGGCGACTGCGGCGGCACGCGTCGCCGCGAATCTCACCGAATCGGCGCGCACGGCAGTCCGCGTGACGGCGGCGAGCGACAATCCGCGCGGCGCGCCGAACTCAGTACGGACGATTGGGGTCAGCATCGAAGACAAGTCCCGTGAAGCACTGCGCGCCCCGCTTCCCCGCAGGCCGCGCGTCACGAAGCCCGTGCGGGCCCCTCGCCTCGGCCGGTATCCGGGCTGCAGCGTACCGGCTCGCCTTCCCGCGCGTGTCGCGCGCAGTGGCCCGTGCCCGCGTGCGAAACCTGCACGTCGGACACGCCCGAGCCGGCCTGCGTCGTACGACGCGGCCGCTTACCGTTGCGGGGGCAGCGCAGGTTGGCGCTTTCCTGGCGGAGTACGCGCCCTGCTTCCCGTTTAACCGCGCGACGCACGCGCGAGCACCGAGGCGGCGCCAGTTTAGGAGCCGGCCGCGCGAGCGTCAAGAAAGCGGTCCGCGCGCGTTTCGGAGCACGCGCGACACGCATATTCGAGGCAAGAAGCGAGGGTGTTACGACTGGAAACGTTACAGATGTCGGAATGCGCGTTATTCCGCGCTAAAATGCTGGGTCTTTAGAGGACGCAGCAGATGCTCAACGAACTCGAAACCTTATCTCAAAATATTGGCCGTCTGATTTCGCTGAACAAGCGCTATCACACGGAACGGCTCGCGCTCGAGGAGCAAGTCGCGCAATTGCGCGCGGAAGCGGACGCGGTCCGCGCGGAACTCGCGCAACTGCGCGAGGAACGCAATGCGCTCGCGGCCGAGCGCGACAACCTGTCGGCAAAGATCGACGACGCCCAGGTCAAACTGAACGCGATTCTCGAAAAACTGCCGCGCTCGAAGAGCGCGGAGCAGGCCGACAACCAGCTCGATCTGCTGGACGCGCAGGCGCGTACGGATAGCGATGACGCGGCCAGCCACGGAGAACATGCATGAGCACCAAGCAGATCGAAGTCTCGATTCTCGGTCAGCCCTATCGGCTCGCCTGTTCGGCCGAGACCGAAGCGGCGCTGCTCGAGGCCGTCGCGCGCGTCGACGCCGAAATGTCGAAGATCCGCGCGAACAGTTCGGTGCGCGGCACCGATCGTATCGCGGTGATGGCCGCATTGTCGCTCGCATCCGAATTGCTGCGACTGCAAACCAGCGTGCGGCACGGTGAAGCATTTCCGGCGGAGGAAATCCGTCGTACAATGCATCAAATGAACGAACAGCTCGGCGCGGTGCTCGCACAGCACGAGACGCAGTAACGTTTGATCGATGCGTCGATTCCCCTTGATCTCGGCGATCAACGGTGGTCAAATTGGCGCAACGAAACACAGTTCAGTCAGCTTCCCTGCCTGGTTCGCCAAGGTCATATATTCCTTGAACCAATGCCATGTGCACGGTTGCGGAAATTTGTAGCACGGGCGCGCGCGTCACTCTGTCTGATGTACCCGAAGTGCTGCTAACTGCGACCAATTCTGAACCCCAGGTTCAGGATGCCGGCCTAGCGGCCAAGGCGGGGGCCTATCCAACGGCATCGGGAACTCCCGATGCCGTTTCCTTTTGTAGCAGCCCTTTCTGCGTCGATTACGATCCATGCAATACTGGCTGATGAAGTCCGAACCGGACGAAGCAAGCATCGACGATCTCGCAAACGCACCGCAGCGTTCGCTGCCATGGACTGGCGTGCGCAACTATCAGGCGCGCAATTTCATGCGCGACACGATGAAGATCGGCGACGGTGTGCTGTTCTATCACTCGAGCTGCCCCGAGCCCGGCATCGCGGGCCTTGCCGAAGTGTCGTCGACGCCCTACCCCGATCCCACCCAGTTCGATCCGAAGAGTCCGTATTACGACCCGAAGTCGACGCAGGAAACGCCGCGCTGGCTGCTCGTCGACGTGCGCTTCGTGAAGAAGTCGCCGCTCGTGCCGCTCGCGGCGCTGCGCGAACACGACGAGCTCGCGGACATGCGCGTGCTCGCGCGCGGCAACCGGTTGTCGATCACGCCCGTCACGCGTGCGGAATGGCGCTTCATTACCGAAAAGCTGATGAAGTAGGCATGCGCGAAAGGTCAAATCCGGTCAACACGCGCCACCGCCACGGAACTCGCGGCGCATTCGCGCAACCTAAGCAACCGCCGTCCGCCGATCTGGCCGACGGCGGTTTTTCCGTCGCGCGGTACGCCCGCGTCGCGCACGCGTGATCCGCGTGCGCGCCCTCGCACAAGGAGTCCAACAATGACCAAGAAATCCGCACTCGCGCTGTCCCTCGCCCTCGCCGCCGCTGTGCCCGTCGCGCTGACGCTCACGTCGCCGGCCGCGCATGCGCAAACCGCGAACCCGCACTTTCCCGAGCCGGCGGGCGTGTTGTCGCTGTCGTCGCAGGCCAGCGCCGACGTGCCGCAGGACATCATCCACATCACGCTGTTCTACGAGCAGCAAGCGAAGGATCCGGGCAGCCTCACGTCCGCGCTGAACCAGCGCGCCGACGCGGCGCTTGCGCAGGCGAAGGGCGTGTCGGGCGTTACCGCGCACACCGGCGCGTTCTCCGTGTATCCGAGCACCGATCGCGACGGGAAGATTTCCGCGTGGCGCGGACGCACCGAAGTCGTGCTCGAATCGCGCGATTTCGCGGCGGCCTCGAAGCTCGCGGGCCAGTTGTCGAACCAGATGCAGGTCGCGAACGTCGAATTCTCGCTGTCGCCCGAAGCGCAGCGCGCAGCCGAGCAGAAGCTCACCACCGAGGCGATCAAGTCGTTCCGCGCGCGCGCGGACGAAGCCGCGAAGGCCTTTGGCTACAGCAGCTACTCGATCCGCGATGTGAACGTCGGCGGCGGCCGCAACGTTCAGCCCTATCCGCGCATGATGGCGATGGCCGCGGCACCGATGGACAGCGCGAAGATGAGCGCGCCGATCGCGGTCGAAGGCGGCAAGGCGACCGTCTCGGTGACGGTCAACGGCTCCGTGCAGATGAAGTAACGCGCATCGCGCCGCCGCAGGCAGATGCAAAAACGCCGGCCCGAGGGCCGGCGTTTTTCATTGGTGACCTTGCGTGCGATGCCGATCGTACCCATCGGCATCGCACCGGATGCATCACCTGCATCGACGGTTACGCAGCCGCATGCTTTGCGTGGCGGCGATACGCCCACATCATCAGCGCGATACCCACGATGATCATCGGCAGCGACAGCCACTGCCCCATCGACAGGCCGAGTGCGAGCAGGCCGAGGAAATCGTCCGGTTCGCGTGCGAATTCGACGGTGAAGCGCGCGAGGCCGTAACCGATCAGGAACAGCGCGGATACGGCGCCCATCGGCCGCGACTTGCGCGAGAAGAAGAACAGTACGAAGAACAGCGTAATGCCCTCGAGCGCGATTTCATAGAGCTGCGAAGGATGACGCGGCAGCATCTGGTACTGCATGAACACGTCGGCGAGATGCCACTTCTCGACGAGCGCCGGATGCTTCGGCAGCCATGCCGCATCGTCGCGCATCGCGCCCGGGAACATCATCGCCCACGGCGCATGCGGATCCGTCACGCGGCCCCACAGCTCGCCGTTGATGAAGTTGCCGAGCCGCCCGGCCGCGAGCCCCGTCGGCACCATCGGCGCGACGAAATCGGTGACCTGCAGCCAGTGGCGCTTGCGCTGCCACGCGAACAGCACCATCGCGAGCGTCACGCCGAGGAAGCCGCCGTGAAACGACATCCCGCCTTCCCACACCTTGAAGACGTCGAGCGGATGCGCGAAGTAGAAGTCGGCCTTGTAGAACAGCACGTAGCCGAGCCGGCCGCCGAGCACGGTGCCGAGCACGCCGTAGAACATCATGTCGTCGATGTCCTTCGCGGTCCAGCCCTGCGCCGCGACGTGCGGCAGCTTCAGGCGGATCCGGCCGACGACGATCGCCGCGATGAAGCCGACGAGATACATGAGACCGTACCAGCGCACGGCGAGCGGCCCGAGATGGATCGCTACGGGGTCGAAATTCGGGTGAATGATCATGGGTTAGCGATGAAGTTTTCGAATGCGGTACGGTGCTCCCGCACCGCGCATTGGACGGCGCCGGCGCGCCAACGTTCGCGTCACGCGGTGAGACCGTGCGCACGCACGACGTCGATGAAGCCGGCGAGCACCGGACTCACGTCGCCCGTGCGCCACACGAGGCCCGTCTCGACGACGGGGGCGTCGCCGGCGAGCGGCCGGTAGACCACGCCGGTGCGCCGCAGGTTACGCAGAGACTGCGGCACCAGTGCGACGCCCATGCCGGCCGACACGAGGCTGACGATCGTCTGCATCTGGATCGCCTCCTGGCCGATGCGCGGGGTTTCCCCCGCCGCGCCGTAGCAGCCCGTAATGATGTCATAAAAGCCGGGCGCCAAACGACGCGGGAAGATCACCAGCGGCAGCGCGGCCACCTCGGCCAGGTGCACCGGTTCGTCCTCCCCTGCATCCGGCGCGGCGGACGCCGGCATCGCAACCACCAGCGGCTCGCGCACGACCGGCAGGTACGACAGCCCGGCCGCGTGGCGCGGCGGCACCGGCGGAATCACGAGCCCGGCGTCGATGCGGCCCGCGACGAGTTCGTCGATCTGCACGTCGCTCGTCGCTTCCGCGAGTTGCAGCCGCACCTGCGGATAGCGCGCGCCGAACGCACGTAGCAGCGCCGGCAGCAGCCCGTAATCGGCGGTCGATACGAACGCGAGCGACAACGAGCCGGCCTCGCCGCGCGCGAGACGCCGCGCGAGCGGCGGCAGCGCGTCGGCCGACGCGAGCAGCCGGCGCACGTCGGGCAGCAGCGCGGCGCCGACCGCCGTCAACGCAACCGAACGCTTGGTGCGCACGAACAGCGCGACGCCGAGCGCATCCTCCAGCGAGCGGATCGCCTGCGACAGCGGCGGCTGCGTCATCGACAGCCGTTCGGCCGCGCGGCCGAAATGGCGCTCGTCGGCAACGGTTGCGAAATAGCGCCACTGGCGCAGGTCGGGCGTCGGATCTGCCATGCTTCACTCATTCGTAAAACGACTTAGTAAGCGACAAATAATATATTGGACATCCCAAACCGGAAACTCCATTCTTGTTTCATCCGAACCGGCACGCCGTTCGCGGGCGTCGCCAACACAACGATGGAGTCCCCCATGTCGTACAACCGCCGCTCGCAGCACATCACGCAAGGCGTGGCCCGTTCGCCGAATCGCTCGATGTATTACGCCCTCGGCTACCAGAAGGACGATTTCGACAAACCGATGATCGGCATCGCGAACGGTCACTCGACGATCACGCCGTGCAACTCGGGCCTGCAGCGCCTGTCGGACGCCGCTGTTGCCGCGGTGAAGGCCGCCGACGCGAACCCGCAGATCTTCGGCACGCCGACGATCTCGGACGGCATGTCGATGGGTACGGAGGGGATGAAGTACTCGCTCGTGTCGCGCGAAGTAATCGCCGACTGCATCGAAACCTGCGTGCAGGGTCAGTGGATGGACGGCGTGGTAGTGGTCGGCGGCTGCGACAAGAACATGCCGGGCGGCATGATCGCGCTCGCGCGCCTGAACGTGCCGGGCATCTACGTGTACGGCGGCACGATCCGCCCCGGCCACTGGAAGGGCCGCGACCTGACGATCGTGTCGTCGTTCGAGGCGGTCGGCGAATTCACCGCGGGCCGGATGTCGCAGGAGGATTTCGAAGGGGTCGAGCAGAACGCGTGCCCGACGTCGGGCTCGTGCGGCGGCATGTACACCGCGAACACGATGAGCTCGTCGTTCGAGGCGCTCGGCATGTCGCTGATGTACTCGTCGACGATGGCCAACCCCGACCAGGAAAAAGTCGATTCGGCCGCCGAATCGGCGCGCGTGCTGGTCGAGGCCGTGAAGCGCGACCTGAAGCCGCGCGACATCATCACGAAGGCGTCGATCGAGAATGCCGTGTCGCTGATCATGGCGACCGGCGGCTCGACCAACGCGGTGCTGCACTATCTCGCGATCGCGCACGCGGCCGAGATCGACTGGACGATCGACGACTTCGAGCGCATCCGCAAACGCGTGCCGGTGATCTGCGACCTGAAGCCGTCGGGCCAGTACGTCGCGACCGACCTGCACAAGGCGGGCGGCATCCCGCAGGTGCTGCGAATCCTGCTCGATGCGGGGCTGCTGCACGGTGACTGCATCACGATCACCGGCCGCACGATCGCCGAGGAACTGAAGGACGTGCCGGGCGTGCCGCGCGCGGACCAGAACGTGATCTTCCCGATCGATCGCGCACTGTACAAGGAAGGCCATCTCGCGATCCTGAAGGGCAATCTTGCGGAGGACGGCGCGGTCGCGAAGATCACCGGCCTGAAGAACCCGGTGATCACCGGCCCGGCGCGCGTGTTCGACGACGAGCAAAGCGCGATGGATGCCATCCTCGGCGACCGGATCCGCGCGGGCGACGTGCTCGTGCTGCGCTATCTCGGCCCGCAAGGCGGCCCGGGCATGCCGGAAATGCTCGCGCCGACGTCGGCGATCATCGGCAAGGGGCTCGGCGAGTCGGTCGGTTTCATCACGGACGGCCGCTTCTCCGGCGGCACCTGGGGCATGGTGGTCGGCCACGTCGCACCGGAGGCGTTCGTCGGCGGTACGATCGCGCTCGTACAGGAAGGCGACTCGATCACGATCGATGCGCACCGGCTGGTGCTGCAACTGAACGTCGACGACGCGGAACTCGCGCGCCGGCGCGCCGCCTGGACGCAGCCGGCGCCGCGCTACACGCGCGGCGTGCTGGCCAAGTACGCGGCCCTCGCCCGCCCGGCGAACAAGGGGGCCGTCACCGGCTGACGCGCGTCTGGCGTCATGCGACCCCATTGCAGACAGCCGTCGGGGAAACGCGCAAAACGCGCGTTCCCTTTACTCTTATAATGCACGCGGACCGTGAAGCCGGCCGTCCCCGCCGGCGGAGAACCGCATGAAACAGACGATATTGCGCGCGCTGCTCGTGATGCTGCTGACCGGCAGCGCGGCAGCCGCACACGCCGACCCGGGCGCCGACGGGCTCGCACTCGCGCAGCGCAAGAACTGCCTGGCCTGCCACGCGGTCGGCAAGCCGTTGATGGGTCCGTCGTTCCGCGACATCGCCGGCCGGTACGCAGCCCGCACGGACGCCGCCGATTACCTCGCGCAGTCGATCGTAAACGGCAGCGTGGGTGTGTGGGGCAACGTGCCGATGCCCGCCAATACGCAGCTGACGAGTGCCGAGGCGCACACGCTTGCGCAGTGGGTGCTATCGCTGCACTGAAGGGAATGATCCGGCGCGCGCACGTGCCGGCAGGTTCGCCGGTGGCGACCGGAACCGCGCCCGCGGTTCCTGCACCGAAACGAACGCGTGGTCAGCCCGAATGACCGCTCCGGCGGCGGGCGATCTCGTCATCGACCGCATCGCGAACCCAATCCATCACTTCCGTTTCGAGCGCCAGCGCCACTTCGCGCGTGATCTGGCCAACCAGCCAGGCTGTATGGTCGTGCAGCGCGTCGCGGCAACGCGCCTCGATCGCCTCGCGCCCTTCCCCGGTCAGATAATTCGTCAGACGGTTGCGCAGACGCTCGGCGATGCACTGTGCGTCCTCCGCCGTCAGCGCGGCAGCCGCATCCGGCTGCCGCACGCCGGCGAGGTGATCGGGAACCGGTGCGTCAACGGCCGGTGCAAGCGCCTCGGGCAGCCCTGCTGCCTCGGAGTGCCCGGCTGTCTCGTGCGGCACCGCGGCGAGATCGTGAGGCTGCGAATCGTCGGCGGCGAGCGCCGAACGAAGCGGCGCCTGCATCGCCGCGGATTCCTCTGCGACGACGCGCTCCGCGGCACCGGGTTCGGCCGGCGCATCGCTGTCGCCGGGCAGTTCGACGGCCGGTACGTACGGCGTCGGCACCGGCTCGACCACCACGGATTCGGGGTCGGTGTCCACGTGTTGCGGCGCGCCGGGAACTTCGGCGGCACGGGCCGGCGCAACCACGTCGGTCAGCACCGGAATGGCGGCATCGTCGTGCGGCGACGATGCATCTGCCGCGGACGCACGCGCCGGCACCGGCTTGCCCGGCACCAGCACGTCGGTCAGCGTCGGGATTGAGGATGAGTCGGCTTGTGTCACGGGAACGCTCCGTCGACGGGTTCGGCTAGCTGCCCTGCTTGTAGTTGTTCAGCGCGTATCCGCGATCGCGGTAAAAGCGGTAGCGGTCGCGGCCCGCGGCGAGTTCGTCCGGCGCATTGCCGACCACTTCGAGCAGACGCTCGAAGCGGGCGAACTGCGCGGGCACGGCGGCACCGAGGTTCAGCAGCACGTGATGATGCGGCGCCTGGTCGAGGTCGGCGGTCAGCACGATCGGCGTGCCGGCTGCGTGCGCGCTGTCGACGCCGCAATGCGGGATGAAATCGAGCGGCGAGAAGGTCCAGAGCCGCTCGTCGAGCGCGCGCAGGCGCGCGGGCTCGGCGAGCACGACGACCGGCTGCCCGGCCAGATAGGCCTTGCGCAGCAGCCGGCACGCGTACGCGAGCGAATCGCCGACGTTCGAATGGAAATCGATTCGCGTCATTGCCCGCGTACCTGCATCGTCGTGTGCACCGCCATTACTGGCCGGCGCGGTCGATCAGGAACTGCGCGAGCAGCGGCACCGGACGACCGGTCGCCCCCTTCGCCGCGCCGCCCTTCCATGCGGTACCCGCGATGTCGAGGTGCGCCCACGGGTAGCTTTCGGTGAAGCGCGACAGGAAGCACGCAGCCGTCACGGCACCGGCCGGACGTCCGCCGATGTTCGCGATGTCCGCGAAATTCGACTTCAGTTGATCCTGGTACTCGTCGTCGAGCGGCATGCGCCATGCCGGGTCGTTCGCCTCGCGCGACGCGTCGAGCAGTTCGCCCGCGAGCGCATCGTCCTTCGAGAACAGGCCGCTGTTGTGGCCGCCGAGCGCGATCACGCATGCGCCCGTCAGGGTCGCCACGTCGATCACCGCGGCCGGCTTGAAGCGCTCCGCGTAGGTCAGCGCGTCGCACAGGATCAGGCGACCCTCGGCGTCGGTGTTCAGCACTTCGATCGTCAGCCCCTTCATGCTGGTGACGACGTCGCCCGGCTTCGTCGCGTTGCCGCCCGGCATGTTCTCGCAGGTCGGCACGATCGCGACGACGTTGATCTTCAGGCCCATCTCGGCGACCGCACGCATCGTGCCGAGCACGGAGCCCGCGCCGCACATGTCGTACTTCATCTCGTCCATGCCCTCGCCCGGCTTCAGCGAGATGCCGCCGGTGTCGAACGTGATGCCCTTGCCGACCAGCACGACCGGCGCGGCCTTCGCGGCGGCGCCCTGGTAGTGCAGCACGATGAACTGCGGCGGTTCGACCGAGGCGCGCGCGACCGACAGGAACGAACCCATCTTGAGCGCCTGGATCTGCTTCAGGCCGAGCACCTCGGCCTTCAGGCCCCAATCCTTCGCGAACTTCTTCGCGGTGTTGCCGAGATAGGTCGGCGTGCACACGTTGCCGGGCAGGTTGCCCAGATCGCGGGTCAGATCCATCCCGTTGGCGAGCGCGACGGCCTGCTTGATCGCCAGCTTCGCCGCCTTTTCGTCGGACGGATCGACGCTGAACACGACGCGCTTGAGCGTGTGCGATGCCGGCTCCGGCTTGCTCTTCATCTGCGTGAAGCGGTACGTCTCGTTGCGCAGCGCGAGAATCGCCGCGCGCACGCCCCAATCGGAGCCGCGCTCGTCGACCGGCAGTTGCGCGAGCGAGAACGTGACCTGCACGACCTTCGTCGCAAGCAGCGCGCGCCATGCGGCCGTCACCGCGTCGTTGTAGGCTTTCTGATTGAAAGCATCCTGCTTGCCGAGGCCGACGAGCAGCACGCGCGACGCGCCGATGCCCGATACTTCGTGCAGGAACAGCGTCCGGCCGCGCTTGCCGTCCATGTCGCCGGCCTTCACCATGCGCGAGATCAGTCCGTTGGTGGCCGTGTCGATGTCGAGTGCCGCGCCAGATAGGGTCTGCGCCTCGAAGATGCCGAGCACGATGCAGTCGGACTTCCCGGTCAGGAACCCCTTGGCCTCGCCTTTGCTCCAATCACAGCCTTTTATGCTAAAGTCCATCGCGCTTGTCCTCGGATAAAATCTGGGCTAAGGATGAAAGCCGCAATTATCCGCTATTTTTCCCGTGGCGGCGCGAGCGCTCCACCACGCGTGCGCAGCCTCCCGCCCTCTTCTCATCAAGAATGATCTTCGAACGCTCCCTCCAGCGCGAGCTTGCGTATACGGCTGGCGCCGTGTTCATGGTGCTGCTCACGATCATGCTCACGACGATGATGATCCGCATCGTCGGCTACGCCGCGTCCGGCGAAATCGATCCGCGAGACGTGCTCGTGCTGATCGGCCTGACCGTGATCGGCTATCTCGCCGTGATGCTCGTCGTCACGCTGTTCGTGTCGATCCTGTTCGTGCTGACCCGGTGGTACCGGGACTCCGAAATGGTGGTGTGGCTCGCGTCCGGCGTGAGCCTCACGCGCCTGATCAAGCCGATCGGCGTATTCGCGACGCCGATCATCGTGCTGATCGCGTTCTTCGCATTCGTCGGCTGGCCGTGGTCGAACCAGCAGAGCAAGATGATCAAGGCACGCTTCCAGCAGCGCGACGAAATCTCGCTGCTCGCGCCGGGCCAGTTCCGCGAATCGGCGACGAACCATCGCGTGTTCTTCATCGAGAAGATGTCGCCGGACCAGAGCAAGGTGCAGAACGTATTCGTCACGTCGACGGAGAACGGCAAGGTCAACGTCGTCGTGTCGCACACCGGCCATACGGAAACGAAGGACGGCGATCGCTTCGTCGTGCTGGAAGACGGCCGCCGCTACGACGGCACGCCGGGCCAGCCGAACTTCAAGATCATGGAGTTCCAGCGCTACGGCGTGAAGATCACGAGCACCCCGGTCACCAACGTGCCGACCACCAACAGCACGCCGACGCTGGACCTGCTGCGCAACCCGACGCGCGACAACCTCGCGGAATTCGCATGGCGCGCGGGGCTGCCGCTGATCGCGATCAACCTGCTGGTGCTCGGCATCCCGCTTTCGTACCAGAACCCGCGCCGCAGCCGCACGATCAACCTCGTGATGGCCGTGCTGATCTACCTCACGTACTCGAACCTGCTGAACGTCGTCCAGTCGCAGATCGAACAGGGCAAGATGTCGTTCGGCGTCGGCCTCGTCGGCCTGCATGCGATCGTCGCGGTGATCGTCGCGTTCATCTTCTGGTTGCGTGTGCGCAATCGTCCGCTGTTTACACGCGCGCTGTTTGGCCGCTCGGGAGCATGATCGATGCGGCTCTATGAAAAATACTTCGCACGGCAGATCTACGTCACGTTCGTCTTCATTCTGTTCGCGTTCTCGGGTCTGTTCTTCTTCTTCGACCTGATCAGCGAACTGAACTCGGTCGGACACGGCAACTACAAGTTCGGCTATGCGGTGCTGCGCGTCGCGCTGCAGACGCCGTCGCGCTTTTACGAAATCATCCCGGTCGCCGCGCTGATCAGCGCGATCTACGTGTTCGCGCAGATGGCCGCGAACTCGGAATTCACGATCTTCCGCGTGTCGGGCCTCGCGACCAACCAGGCGCTGCGCTCGCTGCTGAAGATCGGCATTCCGCTCGTGATCGTCACCTACCTGATCGGCGAATTCGTCGGCCCGTACGCCGACCAGCTGTCCGAACGCGTGCGGCTGCAGGCGCTCGGCGCATCGGTGTCGTCGAACTTCCAGTCGGGCGTGTGGGTGAAGGACACACTCGCGGCGCGCGAGAACGGCGAGCAGGTCACGCGCTTCGTCAACGTCGGCAGCCTGTCCCCGGACTCGACGATCAGCAACGTGCGCATCTACGAGTTCGACTCGAAATTCCAGCTGCAGAACGTGCGGATCGCGCAGACGGGCCGCTACGAGCCGCCCGGCCACTGGCTGCTCAAGGGTGTCACGGAAACGGTGCTGACCCCGATCAAGCCGATCAGCGGCCAGCCGGCCGACGCGCTGAACCCCGTGTACCGGTCGCAGCAGGTCACGCTGCCCGAATACCGGCTGCGCTCGGACCTGACGCCTCAGATCCTGTCGGTGCTGCTCGTGTCGCCGGAACGCATGTCGATCATCAACCTGTTCCGCTACATCCAGCACTTGCGCGAGAACCAGCAGGACACGCAGCGCTACGACATCGCGCTGTGGCGCAAGCTGCTGTACCCGTTCGCGGTGTTCGTGATGCTCGTGCTGTCGCTGCCGTTCGCGTACCTGCATACGCGTGCGGGCGTGGTCGGCGTGAAGGTGTTCGGCGGCATCATGCTCGGCATGAGCTTCCAGTTGCTCAACACGCTGTTCTCGCACATCGGCACGCTGAATACTTGGCCCGCGCCGCTGACCGCGGCGACGCCGGGACTCATCTATCTCGCGCTCGGCCTGTTCGCGCTGAAGTGGGTCGACCGGCACTGAGCGCCATGACGGCGGAGGCTTCGACATGAGTTCGCAAGGCATCGTCCTGTTCGGCCACGGCGCACGCGATCCGCGCTGGGCCGAGCCGTTCGAGCGGCTGGCCGCGCGGCTGCGCGGCGCGGGCGAGTCTGCGCCGCACGTGTCGCTCGCGTTCCTCGAATTGATGACGCCGTCGCTCGATGCGGCCGTCGCCGCCCAGGTCGCGGCCGGCTGCACACGCATCACCGTGGTGCCGGTATTCTTCGGTCAGGGCGGCCATGTCCGCCGCGACCTGCCGCAACTCGTCGATGCATGCCGCGCCGCGCATCCGGGTGTCGAGATCCGCTGCGCAACCGCGGTCGGAGAAGACGACGGCGTGCTCGATGCGATCGCGCGCTACTGCGTCGATCAGCTCGGCGGCGACGCGTAGCGGCTTCCGCGGCTCCAAAGAAAAAAGCGCTGGCTTCTGCCAGCGCTTTTTTATGCGGTTCGCCCGCTACCGGGCAACAACAGACGAGCGCCACATGTGCGCACCGCCGCGTCGACTCACGCAGCGTCCCGCAATGCATCGCCCGCTTTCACGAGCCGCGCACGCTCGGCGAACGCATCGCCGATCATCAGCAGGCTCGGCTCCGCCGGATCGAGCCACGCCTGCGCATCGCCCGCCGCCATCTGCGCGAGCGTCAGCGTCAGCGTGCGTTCGCGCGCGGTGCTGCATGCCTCGACGATCGCCACCGGCGTCGCGGGCGCACGGCCTGCGTCGATCAGTTCCTGCGCGATGCCGGGCGCGCTGTCGCGGCCCATGTAGTAGACGATCGAATCGGCGCGTGCCGCTTCGCGAATCTCGTCGCTGCCCGGCGCGCGACTGTGCGTCGCGAACGCGACGCTGCGCGACACGCCGCGCAACGTCAGCGAGCGCTTCAGCGTCGCAGCACCCGCGAGCGCCGCGGTAATGCCCGGCACGACCTCGTAGTCGATGCCCGCCGCCTCGAGCGCGCGCATTTCCTCTTCCGCGCGGCCGAACAGCATCGGATCGCCGCCCTTCAGCCGCACGACGCACACATGCTCGTGCGCCGCATCGACGATCTGCTTGTTGATGAAGTGCTGCGCGGTCGAGCGCTGCCCGCAGCGTTTGCCGACCGCGATCTTCCGCGCGTTCGGCGCGTAGTCCAGCATCCCCGGCTCGACCAGCGCGTCGTGCAGCACGACGTCGGCCTGCGCGAGCAACCGTGCGCCGCGCACCGTGATGAGGTCCGCAGCGCCCGGCCCTGCTCCGATCAGATACACCTTGCCCATGTTTGTCGCTTCGCTTGTCCTGCCCCTGCGGAAGGCGACCGGCGCGCGCCGCCGCGAGGGCGGCGCGCAACGCCGGTTACGCCGAGAACGCCCGGATCATGCCGGCGGCGACCGTGTGGTGCGTCGCCTCGTCGATCAGCACAAAAGCGCCCGTACCCGGATGTGCGTCGTACGTATCGCAGACGATCGGCTTTTGCAGCGTCAGCGCCACGCGGCCGATGTCGTTCATCTTCAGTTCCTGACGGTCGGTGGCATGCGACAGCGTATGCACGTCCAGCACTTCCTTGACCGCGCCGATCTTCGCGAACACCGTGCTCGTGGTCTGCTTCAGCAGATACTTGCGCTGCGGCGAGAGCGGCGTCTCGTCGAACCAGCACAGGTCGGCCTCGAGCTTCTTCGCCGGCGCGACCGGCTCGGCGGTCGTGACGAACATGTCGCCGCGCGACACGTCGACGTCCTCTTCGAGGCGAATCGTAACCGTCTGGCCCGCGAACGCATGTGCGACGGAAGCCGTGCCGCCCGGCACCGGTGCCACGATCTCGGCGACCGTGGCGGTGCGGTTCGACGGAAGCACGACGATTTCGTCGCCGACCTTCACTTCGCCCGATTCGATCCGGCCCATGTAGCCGCGGAAGTCGTCGGCCGAGCTGCCGTCCTGGCGCGCGACCCACTGCACCGGGAAGCGCAGCGCGTCATGCGCCTGCGTCTCGACCGGCAGCGATTCGAGCACGTCGAGCAGCGGCTCGCCCGCGTACCACGGCATGCGCTCGCTCGCGCCGACGATGTTGTCGCCCTTGAGCGCCGACACCGGCACGAAGCGCACGTCGGTCAGGCCGAGCTGCTTCGCGAGTGCGACGTACGCATCGCGGATCTCGTTGAAGCGCGCTTCGCTGTAGTCGACGAGGTCCATCTTGTTGATCGCGACGATCACGTGCTGCAGCGCGAGCAGCTTCACGATCGCGCTGTGGCGCTTGGTTTGCGGCAGCAGTTCTGCGACGCCGTTCTCGACCGTCACGCGCGTGGCGTCGACCAGGATGATCGCCGCATGTGCGGTCGATGCGCCCGTCACCATGTTGCGCGTGTACTGCTCGTGACCCGGCGTGTCGGCGATGATGAACTTGCGCTTCGCGGTCGCGAAATAGCGGTAGGCGACGTCGATCGTGATGCCCTGCTCGCGCTCGGCTTCGAGGCCGTCGGTCAGCAGCGCGAGGTCGAGCTCGTCGCCGACCGTGCGCTTGTTCTTCGCGCGCGACAGCGCGGACAGCTGATCGGACAGCACGGCCTTGCTGTCGTACAGAAGGCGGCCGATCAGCGTGCTCTTGCCGTCGTCGACGCTGCCTGCGGTGATGAAGCGCAGCACGCCGAGGTCTTCGTTGTTCTCGATGATGCTCATGATGTGAATGTCCTCGTGTGCTTCAGAAATAACCTTGCTTCTTGCGCTGTTCCATCGCGGCTTCGGATGCCTGATCGTCCATCCGGGTCGCGCCGCGTTCGGTGATCTCGGTCACCGCCGTCTCGGCGATGATCTTCTCGACGTCGTCCGCGTCGCTCTCGACCGGGCACGTGCAGCTGATGTCACCGACCGTGCGGAAGCGCACCTGCGCGACCTCGCTCGTCTCGCCGTCACGCATCGGCGTGAGCGGCGTGACGGGCACGAGCAGCCCGTTGCGGCGCACGATCTCGCGCTGGTGCGCGTAATAGATCGACGGCAGTTCGAGGTTTTCGCGTGCGATGTACTGCCACACGTCGAGTTCGGTCCAGTTCGAGATCGGGAACACGCGCAGGTGCTCGCCCTTGTGCAGGCGCGCGTTGTACAGGCTCCACAGTTCCGGGCGCTGCGCCTTCGGATCCCACTGGCCGAATTCGTCGCGGAACGAGAAGATCCGCTCCTTCGCACGCGCCTTCTCTTCGTCGCGGCGCGCGCCGCCGATCAGCGCGGTGTAGCCGTGCTGCTCGATCGTCTCGAGCAGCGTGACGGCCTGCGCGGCGTTGCGCGAATCTGTTTCGCGGCGCAGCACGACCGTGCCGCGCTTGATCGAATCCTCGACGTGGCCGACCACCAGCTCGGCACCGAGCTCTTTCGCGCGGCGATCGCGGAAGTCGATCACTTCCTCGTAGTTGTGACCCGTGTCAATGTGCACGAGCGGAAACGGCAGCGTCGTCTTGCGGTTCGCGCCGAGGCCGAATGCCTTCAGCGCAAGATGCAGCACGACGACCGAATCCTTGCCGCCCGAGAACAACAGCGCCGGCTTGCTGCACTCGGCGACCAGTTCGCGCAGGATGTGGATCGACTCGGCTTCGAGCCAGTCGAGGTGGCCCATGCGGTTGTCGGCACCGGTGGGCCGGGCAAAGGCGGATTGCTCGAGCGTCGTGCTCATGATTTCAGTCCTTCTCTTCTGGGTTCGTGCCGCCCGCTGTCGCAGGCGGCGCAATATTCAGTTTCTTATCGGGCTTTCAGTGCGCGGCGCCGGCAACGGCTGCCGCGGGAATCGGCGTGATCGTGATGTGCAGCCCGCATTCCTTCGTGTCGCGCGACTCCCACCACCAGCGGCCCGCACGGCTGTCCTCGCCGGGGCGGATCGCACGCGTACAGGGCTCGCAGCCGATGCTCGGGTAGCCGCGGGCGTGCAGCGGGTTGACCGGCACGTCAAACGCTTTAAGGTACGCCCACACGTCGGCTTCCGTCCAGTCGGCGAGCGGGTTGTACTTCGCGATCCCGCGCGCTTCGTCCTGCTCTTCCTCGTGCAGCTCCGCGCGCGTGACCGACTGCTCGCGGCGCTGGCCCGTGACCCACGCGCCGACGTCGGCCAGCGCGCGATTCAGCGGCTCGACCTTGCGGATGTGGCAGCACGACTTGCGCAGCTCGACGCTTTCGTAGAACGCGTTCAGGCCGTGCTCGGCGACGTACCGGTCGACCGCGTCCTGCTGCGGGTGAAACTGCTCGATCTCGTAGCCGTAGCGCTCGCGCACGCGGTCGATCATGCCGAGCGTTTCCGCGTGCAGGCGGCCCGTGTTCAGCGAGAAGATGCCGATCGACGCGCCCTTCGACAGGATCGCGTGCGTGAGCAGCATGTCTTCCGCGGCAAGGCTGCTCGCGAACTTCACCTTGTCGTGGCGCGCGCCGATCTGCGCGAGCAGCGCATCGAGACGCTCGACCTTCGCGGCGAGTTCCGGCGTCAGCGCGATGGCGGTCGCGGTGCTCATGCGCTCACCTCGGTGTCGGCCGCAGCCTCGCGACGGCGGAACAGCGGAGCCGGCTCGTCGAATGCGCCCTGGTAACGCTGCGTGAATTCGCCGAACGCGTTCAGCGCGTCGTGGATGTCCTTGTCGGCACGCACCGCGAACGCGTCGAAGCCGCAGCGCGACATGTACAGCAGCTGGTCGCGCAGCACGTCGCCGATCGCGCGCAGCTCGCCCGTCCAGCCGTGACGCTCGCGCAACAGGCGCGCGATGCTGTAGCCGCGGCCGTCCGCGAAGCGCGGGAAATCGACGGCGATCAGCGAGATCGCGCCGAAGTCGGCCACGAGATCGGCCGGCTCGCTGTCCGGCGCGAGCCATACGCCGAGTTCGTCCTTCGTCTTCGCGGCGACGAGCGCCGCGCGCTCGGCCTGCCACAGCGCGAACGGCACCAGCACCTTGCCGGCCGGCAACGTGTCGACCGCGGGCAGCGCGCCGTCTTGTGCCGCGCGCACGACCTGCCATGCATCGTCGATCACTGCGCGGTTCTTGATAATCGAAGCCATCTGCAAATTCCTTCTACCCGGTTGGTTACGCGTTCACTGCCTGGCGCGCCGCATACACGCGCTCCTTGAACGGCGCGATGCCGATGCGGTCGTACGTGTCGATGAAGCGCTCGCCGTCGATGCGCGCTTCGACGAACGTCTCGATCAGCTTCGCGATCACGTCCGGCACCTCTTCAGCGGAGAACGACGGCCCGATCACGCGGCCGAGGCGCGCGCCGTTGCGGCCCGTGCCCTGCTCGCCGCCGAGCGACACCTGGTACCACTCGGCCCCGTCCTTGTCGACGCCGAGGATGCCGATGTTGCCGACGTGATGGTGACCGCACGAGTTCATGCAGCCGGAGATGTTCAGCGACAGGTCGCCGAGGTCGTACACGTAGTCCAGATCGTCGAAACGCTGCTGGATCGCCAGCGCGATCGGGATCGACTTCGCGTTCGCGAGCGAGCAGAAGTCGCCGCCCGGGCACGCGATGATGTCGGTCAGGAGGCCGACGTTCGGCGTCGCGAAGCCGGCCGCCTTGGCCTTTTCCCACAGCGCGAACAGGTCGCGCTTCTTCACGTTCGCGAGAATCAGGTTCTGCTCGTGCGACACGCGCAGTTCGCCGAGCGAGTACGCGTCGGCCCAGTCGGCCACCTGCTCCATCTGCTCGGCCGTCGCGTCGCCCGGCGCCACGCGGTGATCCTTCAGCGACAGCGTGACGGCCGCATAACCCGGCACCTTGTGCGGCGCGACGTTGCGCTCGACCCAGCGCGCGAATGCCTTGTTCTCGAGCAGGTGCTGTTCGAACGACGCGTCGGTGTCGGCCAGCTTCTCGTAGACGGGCGGCTTGAAGTACTGCGACACGCGGTCGATTTCCGCCTGCGTGAGCGTCGACGGACCGTCCTTCAGGTGCTGCCACTCTTCCTCGACCTGCTGCGCGAACTTCGCCGGCGACAGCGCCTTCACGAGGATCTTGATACGCGCCTTGTACAGGTTGTCGCGGCGGCCGTAGCGGTTGTATACACGCAGCACGGCTTCGCAGTACGTGATCAGGTGCTGCCACGGCAGGTCTTCCTTGATCACCGCGCCGATGATCGGCGTACGGCCGAGGCCGCCGCCCGCGAGGATGCTCGCGACCACTTCGCCCTGCGCGTTCTTCTTCAGGTACACGCCGAGATCGTGGATCTGCACGGCCGCACGGTCGTCCTTCGAGCCGGACACCGCGATCTTGAACTTGCGCGGCAGCCATGCGAATTCGGGATGGAACGTCGACCACTGGCGCAGGATCTCGGCCCACGGACGCGGATCGATCTCTTCGTCTTGCGCCACGCCGGCGAACTGATCGGCCGTGATGTTGCGGATGCAGTTGCCCGACGTCTGGATCGCGTGCATCTGCACCGATGCGAGCTTCGCGAGGATCTCGGGTGTTTCTTCCAGCTCGACCCAGTTGAACTGGATGTTCGAACGGGTCGAGAAGTGGCCGTAGCCGCGGTCGTGCTCGCGGGCGATGCGCGCCAGCATGCGGAGCTGCTCGCTGCGCAGGTTGCCGTACGGAATCGCGATGCGGTGCATGTACGCGTGGCGCTGCATGTACAGGCCGTTCTGCAGGCGCAGCGGACGAAACTCGTCTTCGCTCAACTCGCCCGACAGGCGGCGGCGCACCTGATCGCGGTACTGTGCGACTCGCTCGTCGACGATCGTCTGGTCGTATTGGTCGTACTGATACATTCGGGGACCCCAGGGTTTTCGTGGTGACCGCGCGACGTCCTAGCCACGTCGCGCCCGAATCTCCGTTCCGCCGCCATCGCCGGCCTTCCGCTGCCCGGCTGGATTGCTAATGACGAAAACAGATATCCATATTTGAAAAACTCCGGTGAATCGTAATAAACTCGCCTTATATTTCAAACGACTAAAAAATTCTGTTGATATGCGGAAGGGTTATAAATGAACCTGCACCAATTTCGCTTCGTGCGCGAGGCCGTCCGGCAGAATTTCAACCTCACCGAGGCCGCCAAGGCACTGTATACGTCGCAACCGGGGGTATCGAAGGCGATCATCGAGCTCGAGGACGAGCTCGGCGTGGAGATCTTCACGCGGCACGGCAAGCGTGTGCGCTCGCTCACCGAGCCGGGCCGGATCATCCTCGCGTCGGTCGAGCGGATCCTGCAGGAGGTCGAAAGCCTTAAAAGGGTCGGAAAAGATTACGCAGCGCAGGACCAGGGCAACCTGACGATCGCCGCGACGCACACGCAGGCGCGCTACTCGCTGCCGGCCGCGATCGCGGAGTTCAAGAAGCGCTTCCCGAAAGTGCATCTGTCGATCCTGCAAGGCAGCCCGACGCAGGTCGCCGAGATGGTGATCCACGACCAGGCCGATCTCGCGATCGCGACCGAGGCGATCGCCGACTACAAGGAGCTCGTGTCGCTGCCCTGCTTCCAGTGGCACCACGCGGCCGTGGTGCCGGCCGACCACCCGTTGCTCGAACGCAAGCCGGTCACGCTCGACGATCTCGCCCAGTACCCGCTGATCACGTATGACGACGCGTTCGCGGGCCGCAAGAAGATCAACCACGCATTCGCGCTGCGCGGGCTGTCGCCGGACATCGTGCTCGAAGCGATCGACGCCGACGTGATCAAGACCTATGTCGAGCTCGGCCTCGGCGTCGGGATCATGGCCGACATCGCGTTCAACCCCGAGCGCGACCGCAGCCTGCGGCTGATCCCGGTCGGCCACCTGTTCGGCAGCAACGTGACGCGCGTCGCGCTCAAGCAGGGCGCCTACCTGCGCAGCTATGTGTATACGCTCGTCGAGCTGCTGTCGCCGACGCTGAACCGCAAGCTGATCGAGCAGGCGCTCAAGGGCGAATCCGAATCGTACGAGCTTTGACCGACGTGTATAAACGAGAGGCGCATATCGCGCCCCTTTTTCGTTGTCCGACGGAGATTCCCGCATGACGCTTCCCGCCCTGTTGCGCCGCGCTGCCGGTGCCACCCTCGTGCTCGCGTGCGCGGCCGCGCATGCCGACCTGAAGGTCGGCGTCGACCTGTCGTCGACCGGCCCGGCCGCCGCGATCGGCATCACCAGCAAGAACGCGATCCTGATGTGGCCGAAGACGATCGCCGGACAGCCGCTGCAGGTGACGGTGCTCGACGACGCGTCCGACCCGGGCGCCGCGGTGCGCAACATCCGCAAGCTGGTGGACGAGGATCATGTCGACGTCGTCGTCGGGCCGAACATCACGCCCGCCGCGCTCGCGGCGCTCGACGCGGTGGCGGCCGCCCAGACGCCGATGATCACGCTGGTCGGCTCCGGCGCGATCGTCGAGCCGCAGGAAGGCGCGCGGACCTGGGCGTTCAAGATGGCGCAGAGCGACAGCGCGATGGCCGACGTGATGACACGCTACATGGCCAACCACGGCGTGAAGACGGTCGGGTTCATCGGCTTCGCGGACAGCTACGGCGACAGCTGGCTCAACGAATTCACGCGCTTCGCCGAAGTGCGCAAGATCCGCGTCGTCGCGACGGAGCGCTTCAACCGTACCGACGCGAGCGTCACGGGCCAGGCGCTGAAGCTGATGGCTGCGAAGCCCGACGCGATCCTGATCGCGGGCTCGGGCACGCCGGCCGTGCTGCCGCAGCGCACGCTGATCGAGCGCGGCTACAAGGGCGCGATCTACCAGACGCACGGGATCGCGACGCCGGAATTCATCAAGCTCGGCGGCAAGGATGTCGAGGGGACGCTGTTCCCGACCCAGCCGGTGGTCGTCGCGCGCACGCTGCCCGCCGACCATCCGGCCCGCAAGGCCGCGCTGGCATTCGTCGACGCGTATGAAGCGAAATACGGCGCCGGCACGGTTACGCAGTTCGCGGGCGACGCGGCGGGCGTGTACCCGCGTCTCGCGGACGCGGTCGGCCGCGCGCTGAAGACCGCGCAGCCCGGCACGCCGGCATTTCGCACGGCGCTGCGGCGCGAGCTCGAACGCGCGCACGAACTCGTCGTGCCGAACGGCGTGGTCAATACGAGCGAGAAGGACCATGTGGGGCTCGATCAGCGCGCGAGCGTGATGGGGATCGTGAGGCACGGCCAATTCGTCTATCTGAGCCAGTAACGCGGCCGGTATCGGGCAGCTTGCCCGGTGCCCCGTTTTCCGCCATAATCCTCGTTTCGCCGCGCACAATCGCATGCGCGGCCAGGATCAAGGCCCAGGTGGTGAAATTGGTAGACGCAGGGGACTCAAAATCCCCCGCCGCAAGGCGTGCCGGTTCGATTCCGGCCCTGGGCACCAGCATTTCGCAGCGTCACGCGCTGCACTCGAAACCCGCGCAAGCACATCGCTTCGCGGGTTTTTTGTTGCCCCATCTCTCCGCACAAGTCGCAACACGCGCGCCCCTCGGCGCCCGTCCGTTTCCGGACGATATCCCGCATCGCGTCGCGTGGCCGGCCCGGCACGTGGTCGATGCGATCGTCGCCGACGGCGGCGAAGCCATCGCGGTACAGTCGAACGTCGCCGCCCCGGCAGCGGTTGGTGCGCTGTTCGATGCGGCCGAGCACGCGTCCGGACGCATCGACGTGGTCGTCAACAGCGCGGGCGTCATGAAGCTCGCCGAGTTCGACGACGCGGCCTTCGACCAGACCGTCGCGATCAACCTGAAGGGCACGTTCAACGTCAGCCGCGAGGCAGCGAAACGTGTGCGCGACGGCGGCCGCATAGTGAACCTGAGGTCGAGCGTGATCGGCATGCGCCTGCCGACCTACGGCGTGTACATCGCGAACAAGGGGGCCGTCGAAGGGATGACGCAGGTACTCGCGCAGGTACTCGCGCAGGAGCTGCGCGGCCGCGGCATCAGCGTGAACGCCGTCGAGCCCGAGCCGTTCCTGCAGGGCAAGAGCCCCGAACTCGTCGAGCGGATGGCGAAGACGAACCCGCTCGAGCGGCTGGGCCAACCCGAGGACATCGCCCGCGTCGTCGCCTGCCTCGCGGGCCCCGACGGCGCGTGGCTCAACGGCCAGATCCTGCGCGCAAACGGCGGCATGTGCTGACCGACGCCGGGAATCGCGCACAACGCATACGGGGGCCGGCCGCCTGCGGGAGATCGATCACGAAGGAAGTCATTGTCGCGCGCCGCGCCATGTAGTCTGCTCGTCGACGTGCGAAAGCGCCGGCCGCAACGCGCCGGGCCGGTCGGTGCGTCTCAGCTCCGTTCGCAGAACCCGAGGATTGCCTCCGCGACCGCCGACGGTGCCTCGCGCTGCGGGAAATGCCCCACCCCGTCCAGCACCTGCCGCGCGTAGCGCCCGGCGAAGAAGCGCTCGCGCCCGGCCGAGCTGTCCGGATGATTGCAGGTATCGGCGCCGCCATGCAGCACGAGCGTCGGCACCGACAGGACCGGCGCCGGGTTCAGCCGCGCGTCGTCGTCCGCATAGGCCGGCGTGCAGGGCGCGAAACCCCATCGCTGCCGGTACGAATGCAGCACAACGTCGATCCAGTCCGGTCCGTCGAACGCGTCGGCTGCCGCGTCGAATTCCGCATCGCCATACCAGCCCGGCGGCGACCACGTGTCCCACATCAGGCGCGCGAACGCGCGACGGTCGTCGCGCAATGCCTGCTCGCCGCGCGGCGTCGCCATGAACCAGTGATACCAGTAGTTGCGCGCCTGCTGCAGTGACAGCGGCTGGAGCGGATCGTTGGTGCCATAGCCGACCGACAGCATCACGAGATGCGACGCCGCTCCGTCGCGCAAGCCGCACGCGTTCGCGACCGCACGGGCGCCCCAGTCGTGCCCGACCAGCACGGGCTGCTCGATGCCGAGCACGTCGACGAAGTCGAGCAGGTCGCGACCAAGCGCCGCCAGTTGGCCGCTGCGCGGCACCGCCGGATCGCGAAATCGGGTCGGCGCGAAGCCGCGCAGCGCGGGCGCGAGCACGCGATAGCCGCGTGTGGCGAGCGCTTGCGCGACCGCAGCCCAGCCAGCCGGGCTGTCCGGCCAGCCGTGCAGCAGCACGGCCACGCGTTGGCCGCGCGGGTTCCATTCGAGATAGGCGACTTCGAGCGACGCGGTCGTCGCAAATCGATAAGCGGTCATCGTGTACTCCGGCAAGTGAACCCGAAGGTCGATGGTAGATCCGTATCTCATCACGATTCGCGGAGTATCATGATTCATTCTTCGAATATTGCGTTGAATCGATCGATGGAACCGCTCACCGACCCCGCGTCGACCGCACTCGACATCGCGCTGCTGCGCACCTTCCTCGAAGTCGTCGACAACCGCGGTTTCGCGCCGGCCGCCGAGCGCCTCGCGCTGACGCCGTCCGCGGTCAGCGGCCACATCAAGCGGCTCGAGCAGGCAGCAGGCACGGTGCTGCTCGCACGCACGACGCGCCGCGTCGCTCTGACGCCGGCCGGCGACACCCTCTACGCGTACGCACGCAACATCGTCGATATGGAGCGCGAAGTGCGGGCCCGGCTGCGCGGCGCTCCGGCACATGGCCCGCTGCGGGTCGGCGCGTCGGAGGATTTCGCGGGCACGTGGCTGCCGCAGGTATTGCGCACGTTCCGCGACAGCCATCCACGCTCGTCGATCGAGCTGAAGGTCGGCGTCACCGCATCGCTGCTGCGCGAGCAGACGCTGGGCCGGCTCGACGTCGTGTTCGGCAAGCAATGCCGGCAGGTCGACTCGGCCGGGGAACTGCTGTGGGAAGAGCCTCTAGTGTGGGCATTCGCGTCGGACACCGCACTCGAGGCCAAAGGCGACGTGCCGCTCGCGCTGTTTCCGGAGCCCTGCGTGTACCGTGAAGCGGCGGTATCCGCGCTCGCCGCCGCGCTGCGGCCGTTTCGCGTGCAGTTCGAAAGCGGCAGCATGGCCGGCTGCGTGTCGGCCGCACTCGCGGGCTTCGCGGTCACGGCGCTCGCGCGCAGCCAGTTGCGCGACGGCCTGCGCGCGTGCGGGCCGGATGACGGGCTGCCGGCACTGCCGGCCGCGCGCTTTTACGCATTCGCGTCGAAGCCCGACGGGACCTGTGCCGCGCTGATCGATGCGGTACGCGCCACGGGGCGCACCCGGCGGTTCGCCGTGCAGACGGGCTGATCCCTCGCTACCCTGCCCTGCAAATCCCGCGCGGCTCGCGCCCGACACCCTTCAGTGGGCGCCCGTAGCCGCGCCGGTTTCGTTCAACGCATCCGCCATCAGCGCCCCGAACCACTCGATGAACGCGTTGAGCCGCCGCGACCGGTGGCGACGATGCGGATAGACCGCCGACACATCCATCGGCGCGGCCCGGTGACCGGGCATCACCTCGACGAGCGCGCCGCTGTCGAGCAGATGGGCGACGTCGAAGCGCGGAATCTGGATCAGCCCCATCCCGGCGATGCAGCTCGCGATATAGGTTTCGGCGTTGTTGACGATCACGCGGCTCGGCAGCGCCAGCGTGTGCCGCCCGCTGTCCGCGCAGTATTCCCAGTCGAGTTCGCGCCCGGTCGTCGGCGACGCATAGCCGATCGCCCAGTGCCCGTGCGCAAGCGCGTCCGGATGCTCGGGCACGCCGCATTCGCGCAGGTAGTCTGGGCTCGCGCAGTTGATCAGCGCGAACTGCCCGAGCGGCCGCACGACGAGGCTGCTGTCCGCGAGCCGCCCGACCCGAATCGCGCAGTCGACGCCTTCCTGTACCAGATCGATCGAGCGGTCCGTCGAGCCGAGCGACAGTTGCAGCTTCGGGTGGCGGCGAAACAGCGACGGCAGCGCGGGCGCGATCACGCGGCGCGCGATCCGGCTCGGCGCATCGACGTTCAGCCGCCCGACCACGTCGCGATCGCGCCGCCGGAACAGCCGGTCGAGCTCGTCGGCTTCCGCGAGCAGACGCCGGCCGCGCTCGAGTAGCAGCACACCGTCGGCGGTCAGCTGGACTTGCCGCGTCGTGCGATGCAGCAGGCGCGTGCCGAGCGCCGTCTCGAGCTGCTGGACGGCCGCCGACACGGTCGCGCGCGGCACGTCGAGCGCATGCGCGGCCTTGATGAAGCTGCCCATCTCGGCAACCTGAAGGAAGATCCTGACCTGGTCCAGCTTGTCCATCGGCGGAAAACGTGGGTTCGGGCAACCGTCACCGACCGCCGTCGCGCGCAGCGGCCGGCTCCGGCGGCACAGAAGGAACGGGCGCGCGGCCTCGTGCCCGCGCGCCCGTCCATTGTCCATGCAAACGCGCCATTGCGGTACGCCACGCGCCCGCAACGACCGCAGCCGGGCGTGACTTCGCCGGTTACTTCGTCGTATAGCCGCCGTTGATCAGGATCGTCTGCCCGGTGATCCACCAGCCGTCGGTCACCAGATGGCGGATGAACGGCACGACGTCCTCGATGTCGGTCAGGCCCGTCTTGCTGAACGGCGACAGCGCGGCCGCGGTCTTGTGATACGCGACCGCGTCGGCGCCTTCTGCCGGGTAGAAGAACGGCGTGTCCATCGGGCCCGGCCCGACCGCCGTCACCGAGATCCCGCGCGCGCCGTACTCCTTCGAAGCCGCGCGCGTGAAGTGCTCGACCGGCGCCTTCGACCCCTCGTAGGCCGCGTAGAACGGCGTGAATGCACCGAGCAACGACGTCACGAGCGTGACGAGCTTGCCGTGATCCTCGAGGTGCCGCCCCGCTTCCTTGATGAAGAAGAATGCCGACTTGCTGTTGACCGCGAACATCTCGTCGTATTCGGCCTCGGTGATTTCGGTGAACGGCTTCTTCAGCACCTTGCCGACGGTATTGATCGCGATGTCGATCTTGCCGAAGCGCTGCTTCGCGTCGTCGAACAGCTTCTCGACCGCGGCAGCCGTCGTCAGGTCGGCCTGGAACGTCGCGGCTTGCGCACCGGCCGCGCGCACGGCCGCAGCCGTTTCCTCGGCCTGCGCCTGCGACGCCGCGCTGTTGTAGTGAATCGCCACCGCCTTCGCGCCGTGGCTCGCCAGGTCCCGGGCGATCAGGCCGCCGAGATTCTTGGCGCCGCCTGCGATCAGGACGACCTTGTCTGCGAGCGTGTGAGTGGCCACGGTTGACTCCTTTTTGCGTTGAATGAAACTAGGAGTGTAGGCACGCGCGACGCACCGGTCAGCCGGGCGCGGCTGGATGGATTATCCAGAAAAATGACCCAATCGGAATACGGGAACGGTGTCATGCCCCACCGACAACCGACCCGAAATCCGCTCGAGACGATTGCGGGCGGCCGCGCAATTCAGCGCGCATGCAGCGTTGCATCGATCTTGCCGAGCAGCCATTGCATGCCGGCCAGATGCTGCTGGTCGTGGCTGCAGAGGTAATGAACGAGACCACGCACGGTCAGCGGGCCGTAGCCTTCGAACTCGCCGGTGCGCGCGAACTGTTCCGGGGTGAGGCGTGCGAGCACGTCGAGCGTGTCGCGCCGCGCATCGCGAATCGCCGCGAGCACGTCGGACGCGTAGGCGGCGTCGTAGCGGCGCTCGGTCGCGAGCGCATCGCCGTCGATCGACATCAGCAGCGGACGATCCTCGCCGAGCATGCGCCGCAGCCGCACGTGATAGCCGTCGATCTCGATGTCGCGCACATGGCAGAGCTGCCCGAGCGGCGAGAAGCGCTCGCTCGGGATCCCGCTCCAGTCGTCGGGCATCCAGCGCGCATAGCCGTCCGGCACGGCGGCGAAATGGGCTTCGAGCAGGCGGGGAAAATCGGCGAGTGCGTCGAGCGTCGTCTGATTCATGCGGCAGGCTCCGTGCCGGATGAAGACGGAAAGACGGCGGCAACCCCGGCACGAGCCAGCCGCCGTCATGGCGCTACTTCACGCTGAAGCCGTATGCCCCTTGCGTGCGATGCCCGTCGGTCGCAACCGCCACCCATTTCACCGTATAGGCGCCCGTGCCGATCGCGGCGAGCGGCACCGTCATCCGCCTGGCGGTCGCGGCATCGATGTTCGCGCGGCCGTTGGAAACGGTCTTGCCTTCGCCGTCGACGACGACGATCGAGCTGAACGCCGGCTCCAGCGGCTCGGTGAAATCGATCGTGACGGCGGCCGGTGCGGCGGCCAGCGCAGCGCTCGCGGCCGGATTGCTGTTCGCGATGTGCGCGTGCGCGAATGCCGCCGAAGAGACCATTGCGGCCAGCACGACGACGGCGGCCTTGCGGCCGAACTGCAGCGGATCGAATTGCATGGACTTTCCGTGAAGAATGAACGAACGCCGCGCGCGGCGCGACGTCCCGGCAGCTTACCAGCGCGCACCGATTCGCGCCGATGCCTGCGCGCCGCTTGATAGAATGCGCGCGCTATGGATCTCGAAAGCATTCTCTACACACAGGGCTTCGGCTCGCGCCGCCAGTGCCGCGGCCTGATCGAATCGGGCCGCGTCGCCGTCGCGGGCGCGAGCGCGACCGACCCCGACGCATCGTTCGACACCGACGGCCTGGTGTTCTCGGTCGACGACGCGGCATGGCCGTTTCACGCGCACGCGTATCTCGCGCTCAACAAGCCGGCCGGCTACGAGTGTTCGCGCGACCCGCAGCACCACGCGAGCGTGTTCAGCCTGCTGCCGGCGCCGCTCGTCGCGCGCGGCGTGCAGTGCGTCGGGCGCCTCGACCAGGACACGACGGGCCTGCTGCTGCTGTCCGACGACGGCCAGTTCGTGCATGCGTACACGTCCCCCAAACGCAAGGTGCCGAAGACCTACGTCGCCACCGTGCGCCACCCGCTCGACGACGCGCAGCTCGCGGCGCTGCGCGCCGGGGTGCAACTGCACGGCGAGCCGAAGCCGATCGCGGCGGTCGCCGCCGACGCGCGTGACACGCACGCGCTCGCGCTGACGGTGCTCGAAGGCAAATATCATCAGGTGAAACGAATGGTCGCCGCGGCCAGCAATCGCGTCGAGGCGCTGCACCGCGAAAGCATCGGCGGCTTCACGCTGCCGGACGACCTCGCACCGGGCGCATGGCGCTGGCTCGGCGAAGCGGACCTTTCAGCACTGCGCAATTCCGTCAAAACCCTGTAAGGGAAAATCCGCACGATCGTTCGACGTCCGGCCGCATCGCGGCCGTGCCATCCCCCGCTATACTGAAATCACAAGCTGTACGAGCAGCGACGCAGGGGGACATCATGAACATCAACCATTCGTTCGAACTTTCGTACGTGACGATCGCGTTCGCGGTCGTGGGCGCCATCGTGATCGGCGGGCTGCTGGCCACGATGCACATGAAGCACAAATATCATCCGAACCTGATTGGCGCGCTGATCGGTGCGCTGCTGTGCTTCCTGCTGATCGAAGCGTTACCCGCGCTCACCTGATGCACCGCTCGGCGCGACCGTTTGAAGGAATTCGTCTACGGTCGGATAGCGCAACGTCACGCACAATTCGGCCTTGAGCCGGGCATTGGACAAGCGCCGCGATTCACGCATGAACGACAGGAGCGTCGGCTCGAGTTGACGCTCGGCGTCCGCGCGGCTGATGCGCGGCGGCGGCGGCAGGCCGAACGCCTGCGCGACCCGGTCGAAATACTCTCCCATTCGCAGTTCGCTGTCGTCCGACGCATGCACCGCGCGCGCCGGCCTGCCGCGCACGGCTGCCCGGCGCAGGATCGTCGCGAGGTCGTCCGCATGGATGTGGTTCGTGTACACGTCGTCGGCCGCGTCGAGCGCCGGCGTGCCGCGCTCGAGCCGCGCGAGCGGCAGCCGGTTCGCCGCATAGATGCCGGGAATGCGTACGATGCGCGCGGACAGCACGCCGCGCACCGTCGCCGCCCGCAATTGACGCTCGGCCGACACGCGCCGGAACGCACGCGAATTTGCAGGGCGCAGCGGCCGGGTTTCGTCGATTCGCGCGCCGCCACAGTCACCGTATACGCCCGTCGTACTGGCGTAGACGAGCGTCGGCGCACGAAGGGCGTCGGGTACAATACGCGCTGCCCGAACCGGCGCGCCAGCCTGTCGGGCAGCGGCGCGCAGCGTGCGGAGCCGGCCGACCGACGATACCGCCGGTACGGACGGCCGCCGCGCGGGCACGGACAATGCGGCGATCAGCGCACGCGTGCGCAGGTCGTCGCGACCGTCGGCTTGCGGCGGCGCAAGATGCAGGATCGTCCGGGCGAGCCCGGCGAGACGACCGAGCGTCTCCCGGCGATCGAGGTTGCCGACGATCGGCGTCGCGCCCGCCGCGCGCAATGTGTCGCAGCGGCCCGGATGGCTCGTCAGCGCGACGATGCGCAGGTTGCGGTGCGCGTCGCGCCATTGCGCGACGCAGCGCAGCCCGACGTCGCCGCAGCCGACGATCAGTACACGCGGCCGGCGCAGGATTCGAGTCGCGATCATGTTGGTTGCGAAATCAGTAGCCACCGTTGCGCGGCGCGCAACGGGCTTGCATTGTAGCTGCCGTGCGCGATATGCACGGTCCCCACATTTTGTTCTATTTGGTTCTATGGCATTCAACGTTACTCTCAAGCAAAGCGGCCGGCAGTTCCAGGTCGAGTCGGACGAAACCGTGCTGGCGGCAGCGCTGCGCCAGAACGTCCATCTGCCGTACGGGTGCAAGAACGGCGCGTGCGGCTCCTGCAAGGGCCAGATCGTGTCGGGCCAGATCGAACAGGGTCCGCACGCCGCGTCGGCACTGTCCAACGACGAACGCACGCGCGGTCTTGCACTGCTGTGCTGCTCGAAGGCGCAGTGCGACCTCGAGATCGACGTACGTGAAATCGCCGGCGTCGACGGCGTGCAAGTGAAGAAGCTGCCGTGCCGGATCGCGGCGCTCGAGCGCCGCGCCGACGACGTGATGATCGTGAAGCTGCAACTGCCCGCCAACGAACGCCTGCAGTACCTCGCGGGCCAGTACGTCGAGTTCATCCTGAAGGACGGTTCGCGCCGCAGCTACTCGATGGCGAACGCGCCGCACGAGGAAGGCCCGATCGAGCTGCACATCCGCCACATGCCGGGCGGCAAGTTCACCGATCACGTGTTCGGCGCGATGAAGGAACGCGACATCCTGCGCTTCGAAGGCCCGCTCGGCACGTTCTTCCTGCGCGAGGATTCCGACAAGCCGATCGTGCTGCTTGCTTCGGGCACGGGCTTCGCGCCGATCAAGGCGATCATCGAGCACGTCAGGCATTCGGGCATCACGCGCCCGATGACACTCTACTGGGGCGCACGCCGCAAGAAGGACATCTACCTCGGCGAGCTCGCCGAGCAGTGGGCGCGCGAGATCCCGAACTTCAAGTACGTGCCGGTGCTGTCCGAACCGGAAGACGCCGACCAGTGGACCGGCCGCACCGGCTTCGTCCATCGCGCGGTGATCGAGGACCTGCCCGATCTGTCGGGCCACCAGGTGTACGCATGCGGCGCGCCGGTGATGGTCGAATCCGCGCAGCGCGACTTCACGCAGCACCACGCGCTGCCGGCCGACGAGTTCTACGCGGACTCGTTCACGAGCGCCGCCGATCTCGCACATCCGGTCTGAGTACCGGGCGCCCGCGCCCCCGCTGCGCGCCGCCGTGTCACATCCGTGGCATCGCGGCGGTTTACAGTGGGGCGCGGGATGCCTTATGCTTGCGCACATGAACCGCTTCCTGTCCGCTCTCCGACGTCGCCGCTCGCCGCTCCGCCCGGATGCCGCCGGCTCGTCACGGACTCGCGCGTAACCTTTCCCCGCTTCACCGGTTACGCACCAGCTGTTCGATCCACCAGCCACGGCATTCCGTGGCTTTTTTATTGCCCGTTTCCCTTTCAACGTCCGCTGGAGTCTGCTGCCATGCCCCTGAACGATTACCCGATCGACTCGCTGATGTACATCACGAACCGCCCCGACATCGTGTTTACGCACGGCAAGGGTTCGTGGCTCTACGATCAAACGGGCAAGCGATATCTGGACTTCATTCAGGGCTGGGCCGTCAACAGTCTCGGCCACTGCAACGACGGCGTGGTCGAAGCGCTGAAGAAGCAGGCGGAAACGCTGCTGAACCCGTCGCCGGCGTTCTACAACGAGCCGATGGCGAAGCTCGCGGGGCTGCTCACGCAGCACAGCGTGTTCGACAAGGTGTTCTTCACGAACAGCGGCGCCGAAGCGAACGAAGGCGCTATCAAGCTCGCGCGCAAGTGGGGCCGCAAGTTCCGCAACGGTGCGTACGAAATCATCACCTTCGACCACAGCTTCCACGGCCGCACGCTCGCGACCATGTCGGCCAGCGGCAAGCCGGGCTGGGACACGATCTACGCACCGCAGGTGCCGGGCTTCCCGAAGGCCGAACTGAACAACATCAATTCGGTCGAGAAGCTGATCACCGACAAGACCGTCGCCGTGATGCTCGAGCCGATCCAGGGCGAAGGCGGCGTGATTCCGGCGACGCGCGAATTCATGCGCGAGTTGCGCGCGCTGACGAAGCAGCACAACCTGCTGCTGATCGTCGACGAAGTGCAAAGCGGCTGCGGCCGCGCGGGCACGCTGTTCGCGTACGAGCTGTCCGACATCGAGCCGGACATCATGACGCTCGGCAAGGGCATCGGCAGCGGCGTGCCGCTCGCGGCGCTGTTGTCGAAGGCCGACGTCGCGGTGTTCGAGGCCGGCGACCAGGGCGGCACGTACAACGGCAACCCGCTGATGACGGCGGCCGGCTACTCGGTGATCTCGCAGCTCGTCGCACCCGGCTTCCTCGAAGGCGTGCGCGCCCGCGGCGAGTATCTCAAGCGCAAGCTGCTCGAACTGTCGGAAGAGCGCGGCTTCGAAGGCGAACGCGGTGAAGGCCTGCTGCGCGCGCTGCTGCTCGGCAAGGACATCGGCCCGCAGATCGTCGAGAAGGCTCGCGAGATGCAGCCCGACGGCCTGCTGCTCAACGCGGCGCGCCCGAACCTGCTGCGCTTCATGCCTGCACTGAACGTCACGACCGAAGAGATCGACCAGATGATGGCGATGCTGCGGTCGATCCTCGACACGCTGTAAGGAGACCGCCGCGATGGATGCCGCCGCCGATGCTGTCGCTATCCGCCCGTTCGAACGTGCCGACACCGATGCCGTGCTCACGGTCTGGCGTGACGCGTTCCCGCAGTACGATGAAACCGGCGCGCCGCCGCACCGCGATCCGCTGCGATCGATCGAGCTGAAGCTCGCGACACAGCCGGAGCTGTTCTTCGTCGCGACCTGCGGCGCGCGGGTCGTCGGCACGCTGATGGCGGGTTTTGACGGACATCGCGGCTGGCTCTACTCGTTCGGCGTATCGAACGATGCACGTCGGCTCGGCATCGGCCGCGCGCTGATCGCGCATGCGGAAAGTGCGCTCGCCGCGCGCGGCTGCCTGAAGATCAATCTGCAGGTACTGCCCGGCAACGACGATGCGTGCCGTTTCTATGCGGCGCTCGGCTATCGCGTCGAGGAACGCATCTCGTTCGGCAAGACGCTGCCGGCCGCCTGACGGCCGGCAGCCACCCTCGTCAGCGCGTGATCGGCCCCGCGCCCGGCAACGGATTGCCGAGCGCGTCGGTCGGCACGGCCTGCTGCTCGAACGCCGCGAAATACGCGGCCCACTGCGTATCGCTCACGCGCACGATCAGTGCGCCGTCCTGCCACACGTCGTTGTGATCGTTGTGGTCGTCACCCGCGCGATGCAGGTAGTTCGAGCCCGTCGAACCCTGGTTCATGTGCGTGTCGTGAATGCCGTTGCCTTCCGAATACGTGCGGCCGAACACGACGACATCGAGCCCCTGCGACTGCGCGGCATTGACGAGCCGCAGCAGCGACGGGATCGGCTCCGGATTCTCGGTGCCGTCCATCACCGCGCTGGCGCGCCACGCGCCCGTCTCGTTCAGGATGTCGCTACGCAGATAGTCGAGCGCCGGCAGCGCGGCCTGCCCGGTGAGATCCGTATAGCCTTCGGGCGCGGCCGCGAGCGTCGCGGTGACCGGATGATGGAAATCGTAAACGAGCTTGTAGTTCAGCAAGTCGTCCGCGTCGCTGGTGCCGACGTTGATCGCGACGTCCCAGTTGCCGCCCGGTAACGCCAGCGTCAGGTGGATGTGATACTGGATCTCGCTGCCGTGCGGCGAGCCCTTCAGCTTCGCCACCGATGTCACCTTCGCCTTCACGAAACCGTAGTCCAGACTCATGCGTGCTCTCCGTGTCCCGGTGGGACCTCGATGCTACACGGCCCGTGTGTCGGTTTGCAGGCGACCTGCCGCGGACGGCCGCCCGATCGTTCCCGCGCCGCGGGCGCGGCACGACAGTCGAATGGAGTCCCGCACGCACGCACAAGTTCGGCCCGAATCGCCCGGCACGAAAAAAAAGCTGTCACGGCATCCCGTGACAGCTTTTCGAAAGCTCTTGTGCGACGCGCCCGGCATCCGCCGTCGCGCGCCGCCGGGCCCGCTCGTTCACTCGCTCATTCACCCAGATACGCGGCCCGCACCTTCGGATCGTCGAGCATCTGCTTCGCGTCGCCTTCCATCGTGACCGTGCCAGAGTCCATCACGTAGCCGCGGTCGGCAGCCTGCAGCGCGAGGCGTGCGTTCTGCTCGACCAGCAGCACCGTGATGCCCTCCTTCGAGATCTCGCGCACCACTTCGAAGATCTTCTCGACCATGATCGGCGACAGGCCCATCGACGGCTCGTCGAGCAGCAGCAGCTTCGGCTTGGAGAGGATCGCGCGCGACATCGCCAGCATCTGCTGCTCGCCGCCCGACAGCGTGCCCGCGAGCTGCGTCGCGCGCTCCTTCAGACGCGGGAAGAAGCCGAACATCCGGTCGACGTCCTTCTTGATCTGCTCGTTGTCGTTGCGCAGATACGCACCCATCTGCATGTTCTCGATGATCGACATCCGCGCGAAGATCCCGCGGCCTTCGGGCACCATCGCGAGGCCGCGCTTCAGAAGCTCGTGCGACGGCACGCCCTTGATCGACTTGCCGTCGTACTCGATGTCGCCCGCCGAATAAGCCTTGAGACCCGTGATCGCCTTCATCGTCGTGGTCTTGCCTGCACCGTTCGCGCCGATCAGCGTCACGAGCTCGCCCTGACGGACTTCCATGTCAACGCCCTTGACGGCCTGGATGCCGCCGTAGTTGACCTGCAAGCCCTTGATTTTCAACATTGCCGCTGCCATCAGTGCACCCCTGCGCCGAGATATGCCTCAATCACCTTCGGATTCTTCTGCACGTCCTGCGGCAGACCCTCGGCGATCACCTTGCCGTAATCGAGCACCGTCATCCGGTTGCACAGCCCCATCACGAGCTTCACGTCGTGCTCGATCAGGAGAATCGTGCGGCCGTCCGAACGGATCTTGTCGAGCAGGCGCGTGAGTTCGACCTTCTCGGTCGCGTTCATCCCGGCCGCCGGTTCGTCGAGTGCGAGCAGCTTCGGGTCGGTGGCCAGTGCCCGCGCGATTTCGAGACGACGCTGGTGGCCGTACGACAGGTTGCGCGACGTATAGTCGGCGTACTGCAGCACGCCGACGTACTCGAGCAGTTCGATCGCACGCTCCTTGATCTCGCGCTCTTCCTGGCGTTCGGCCGGCGTCTGGAACACCGCGCCGAGCAGCCCGTGCTTGGTGCGTACGTGGCGGCCCACCATCACGTTCTCGAGGGCCGTCATCCCGCCGAACAGGCGAATGTTCTGGAACGTGCGCGCGATGCCCGCCTTGGCCACCTGGTGCACGGCCGTCGGCGTGTAGTTCGTGCCATCCAGCTTGAAGTCGCCGGAGTCCGGCGTGTAGAGACCCGTGATCACGTTGAAGAACGTGGTCTTGCCGGCGCCGTTCGGGCCGATCAGGCCGTAGATCTCGCCTTCCTTGATCTGCAGGCCGACGTCGGACAGTGCCTGCAGCCCGCCGAAGCGCTTGTTCACGCCCTGCACGGACAGTCGGATTTGCTTGTCGCTCATGTGTATATCCCCTTGTCCGTTGGTTAAGCGCGCACCGGCTTCTTGCTGTTGCGCTTCGCCAGTTTCGCGATCTTGTCCTCATGCTTAGGCGCGGGCCACAGGCCTTCGGAGCGGTACAGCATGATGACCACCATCGCGAGGCCGTACAGCGCCTGACGGATCACTTCGGTATCGACGATGTCGTGACCGAACAGCGCGTGCTGCAGCGGGCTCATCGTCGAGCGCAGGAATTCCGGGAAGATCGCGAGCAGCACCGCACCGAGGATCACGCCCGGGATGTGCCCCATGCCGCCGAGCACGACGCAGGCCAGCACGACGATCGATTCCCAGAACGTGAACGACTCGGGCGACACGAAGCCCTGGAACGCGCCGAACATCGCGCCCGACAGGCCGCCGAACGACGCGCCCATCGCGAACGCGAGCAGCTTCACGTTACGGGTGTTGATGCCCATCGCCTTCGCGGCGATTTCGTCTTCGCGGATCGCCGCCCAGGCACGGCCGATACGCGAGTGCTGCAGACGCGTACAGACCCAGATCACCAGCAGCGAGCACAGCACGAACAGGTAGTAGTACAGGTAGACCGACGGCAGCTGGAAGCCGAACAGCGTATGCGTCTGCGCGAGGCTGAAGCCGCCGACGTGCACCGGATCGATGCCCGTGATCCCCTTCGGGCCGTTGGTGATGTTCACCGGACGGTCGAGGTTGTTCATGAAGATCCGGACGATTTCACCGAAGCCGAGCGTAACGATCGCCAGGTAGTCGCCGCGCAGGCGCAACGTTGGCGCGCCGAGCAGTATCCCGAAGGTCGCCGCGAGCGCCATCGCGATCGGCACGATGATGAAGAACGGAAGGTGCAATCCGTTCGGCGCCAGCGCCGCGATCCACTCGAACTGCGTGGTCAGGTGCGGCGAGCTCAGCAATGCCGCCGTGTAAGCGCCTACCGCGTAGAACGCGATGTAGCCCAGGTCGAGCAGGCCGGCGAAGCCGACCACCACGTTCAGGCCCAGCGCAAGCATCACGTACAGCATCGCGAAGTCGAGCACGCGGACCCAGTAGTTGCCGCCGGCCGAGCCGATCACGATCGGTGCCGCGATCACGAGGGCCGCGGTCAGGATGCCGATGGTGACGGTCTTGGCCGTGTTGCGCTGTTCGACGAGCGACGTCGACGATTCGATCGGTTGAATGGATGTCATGTTGTTTGCTCCCCTTCCGTTACGCGCGATCCGCGACACGTTCGCCCAGCAGGCCCGACGGACGGAACACCAGCACGATGATCAGCACGATGAATGCAAACACGTCCTGGTAGTTACTGCCGAATACGCCGCCCGTGAGGTTGCCGATGTAGCCCGCGCCGAGCTGCTCGATCAGGCCGAGCAGCACGCCGCCGACCATAGCGCCGCCAAGGTTGCCGATCCCGCCGAGCACCGCGGCCGTGAACGCCTTCATGCCGGGGATGAAGCCCATGTAGAAGTGCACGTTGCCGTATTCGGACGCGATCATCACGCCGGCCAGCGCGGCGAGCGCGGAGCCGATCATGAACGTCGCCGAAATCACGAAATTCGGGTTCACGCCCATCAGGCTCGCGGTGTTCGGGCTTTCCGCGATCGCACGCATCGCACGACCGAGCTTGGTCTTGTGCACGAGCAGCAGGAGGCCTGCCATCACGATGAACGCCACCGCGATGATCACGATTTCGGTCACCGAGATCACGGCGCCCGGCGTCGTGTCGGTGGCCTTGATCACGTTGATCGGATCGGTCGGCAGCAGTTGCGGGAACGGCAGCGGGTTGCGCGACCAGATGATCATCGCAGCCGTCTGCAGCAGGATCGACACGCCGATCGCGGTGATCAGCGGTGCGAGGCGCGGCGCGCGGCGCAGCGGCCGGTATGCGACCCGCTCGATCGCGAAGCCGACGAATGCACAGACGACCGCGGCGATGCCAAGACCGATCGTCAGCGTCGCGACGTTGCCGAGTGCGGGGAAGTGGTTCTGCAGCACGGTGATCGCGGAGAGCGCGACCATCGCACCGATCATCAGCACGTCGCCGTGCGCGAAGTTGATGATGCCGAGAATGCCGTACACCATCGTGTAGCCCAACGCGATGATGGCGTAGACACTGCCGAGCACCAGCCCGTTGAGAACCTGCTGGACGAAGATATCCATTTAAAGCTCCTTGGCCCGTGCTGCCGGAGGACGTTGCGCCCCGCGGGTAAGCGAGGAATCGCGCCTTCTCGGCGACACTGCGGGTACTAGTCGATACCGGTAAGGGTGGATCGTCCCGGCGCGCGCCGCCCGGCCTGTACAGCCGGACCTGCCGCCGGAGCGGATACAAAAACGGCACCGCACTGTTCCGGTGCCATCATGAGTCCCGTCGCTAAATCGTCACGACATCGAGGACGGTGTACTTGGCCTCCTTGAAGTCGTAGAGCTGCGTGCCGAAACAGCCGTCGTCCGGTTTCCCGAAGTCCGTGCCTTTTTCCGTCCGGGCCGCGATGAAACCCGCAACCGGACAGATCAGGTTCTGCGCCGCGTCGTGCGCGGGCTCGACCACCTTGGCGGCGCACATGCCATTGCCGCCAAGGGTTTGCGCTCCGATGCCGGACGCCGTCGCCTGCTTCGCAAGCGCGCCGTCCGCCGCCCGCGCGACGCCGTCACCGGCATCGCGAAGACGACACCCGACTTTCGTCAGGAGTCCGTCGGAATCCGTCGAATGAAACAGCGCGCCTGCCGCAACGCGACGGGGCGCGGCGACATGCTGTTTCGTCGAATCGAAATGAAAGGGGATCAGCGACATCTGCACGTTGCCTGCGTTGCCCCGAAACCAGGGCGTCCGTCGATCGACGCGCCCCGCTGCGGCCGCATCGCGGCCGGCAGCGCGTTGTCGGGCCACTCGCGTGCCCGTTGCCCGGTTGGCCGCGGCGTCGGCGGGTACTGCGTGCCGGGCTGCCTGCATGCCGAACTTCGGGCCTTGCGCGTTGAATTCCTCGATCGCCAAACGTGCCCCGTTATCCTTGTTCCTGTCCGATTGCGCAATGCGGCACGCCAACGGCACCGCACCAGCGGTCGTGGCAGCGCGCACGTCGCTGGCCGCCGGTTCTGCGAGTGCCGCAGCCTCCCTGCCCGCCCCGTCGTCGCTCTTTTTGCTGCAACCGGCAAGCATTGCAACCGGTGCGGCGACGGACATGGCGTAAGCCAACTTCACATGCATCGAGTAGGTCTCCCGCGCCTTGCCAAAACCCGATTTCAAAGCCATTCCGGCTTGAAAACGGGCGCATTGTAACTCCATTTATAGGACGCCAATAATCCTGATTCGATGGGGTTTTCCTGCATTGCAACCAATTTTGAGAGACGGTTAAGCGGCGCCATAGCAACCGGGTTGCACTATTAATGTGAATAATGGTTGCGATGTGAATTATGCGGTGCAAAAAAAAGCGCGCCGTGAGGCGCGCTTCGGGTGTATCTCGGGTGCGATGCGGCAATCAGGCGGCAGGCGGCAGGTTCAACCCGCGGGGCAGCGGAAACGACACGTTTTCCTCGATCCCGTCGAGTGCGCGGACATTGCGCACGCCGAGTTCGCGCAGTCGCGCGATCACGGCCTGGGCGAGCACTTCGGGCGCCGATGCGCCGGCCGTCACGCCGATGCGGCGCTTGCCGACAACCCATGCCGGATCGATCTGGTCGGGTGCGTCGACCATGTATGCCGCCACGCCGCGCTTTTCGGCCACTTCGCGCAGGCGGCTCGAATTCGAGCTGTTCGGGCTGCCGACGACGATCACGACGTCGCACTGCGGCGCCATGAACTTCACCGCGTCCTGACGGTTCTGGGTGGCATAGCAGATGTCCTGCTTCTTCGGCTCGCGGATCTTCGGATACTTCGCCTTCAGCGCGCCGATGATCTCCGCCGCATCGTCGACGGACAGCGTCGTCTGCGTGACGAGTGCGATGCGTTCCGGGTCGGCGAGCTGCAGTTTCTGCACGTCCTCGACGCTTTCGACCAGATGCATGCCGCGTTCGACCTGCCCCATCGTGCCCTCGACTTCCGGGTGCCCCTTGTGTCCGATCATCACGATATCGACGCCGTCCTGGCGCATCTTCGCCACTTCGACGTGCACCTTCGTGACGAGCGGGCAGGTTGCATCGTAAATGCGCAGCCCGCGCACGTCGGCCTCGTCGCGTACGGCCTTCGACACGCCGTGCGCACTGAAGATCACGGTGTTGCCGGCCGGCACTTCCTCGAGTTCCTCGACGAAGATGGCGCCCTTCTTCTTCAGATCCTCGACCACGTACTTGTTGTGGACGATCTCGTGACGGACGTAGATCGGGGCACCGTGCATCGCGATCGCGCGCTCGACGATCTCGATCGCTCGGTCCACCCCCGCGCAGAAACCGCGCGGTTGGGCCAGCAGGATTTCGGCGTCGGCGGCGACGGTCTGTCCGGACAGCGTATCGGTGGTGCTCATGATTACAGGATTCCGATGATTTTCACTTCGAACGTGAGCGCCTGGCCCGCGAGCGGATGATTGAAGTCGAACAGCGCCGAGGTTTCGCTGACTTCCTTCAGCACACCTGCATAGCGACCGCCGTCCGGCGCGTTGAACTCGATCAGCTCGCCGGGCGTGAAATCGTCGCCGACCATCCCGTTCTCGCGCAGCGTCGACAGCGTCACGCGCTGGAGCATGTCGGGATTGCGGGGACCGAACCCTTGTTCGGGCGTTAGCTGAAAAGTCGAATGGTCGCCGACCCGGAGCCCGATCAGAATCTGTTCCAGCGACGGCGCCAGTTGCCCCGCGCCGAGCAGCAGCGTGGCGGGCTTGTCGGAGAACGTGTTGACGATATCGGCGCCGTCGGCCAGTGCAAGCCGGTAATGCAGCGTGACATGGGAACCGGGCTTCACTTCGGATAGATCGATGAGGCTCATGAATTACTCGTGTTCGTCGGCGCCCGAAATGGGCCGAAAGGCCCGGCGCAAAGCCAATATTGTAAGTCACCTGAGCGCGCAAGGCTGAAAGTGCGACGAGGTCGCGCGCACGCCCCGCCGCCAATGGAGTTCAAGCATGCTGTCATCCCGCCTCGCCGTCGCGGCGACCGAATGTCGCGATACCGCCGATCCCCCGGCCGCTGCGGCCCGCCGCGCGGCCCCTGCCCGGCCGCGCAAGCGCCGCCCGCGCAACTGGAAACCGAATCTGCCGCGCGAGCGGCTGCTGGAACGCGGGCCGGCCGCGCTGACCGACGCGGAGCTGATCGCGTTGCTGCTCGGCACCGGCGGCGGCGGCCTCAACGTGTTCGACAGCGCGAGCGCACTGCTCGCGCGGTTCGGCAACTCGCTGCGCGACATGCTCGACGCGGAGCCCGACGTGTTCGCCACGCACCCCGGTATCGGCGCCGCGCGCTCGGCGCTGCTGATCGCCGTGACCGAAATCGCGCGGCGCGCGCTGGCCGAAAAGGCGCGCGTGCGGGTGCAGATCGATTCGCCCGGCGCGGTCGAGGACTATCTGCGACTGAAGATCGGCACACGTCCGTACGAAGTATTCGTCACGCTGTACCTGGATGCCCGACACGGCCTCATCGACGTGGAAGAAAGCGCGCGCGGATCGCTGACGCGGATGGCCGTCTATCCGCGCGAGATCGTACGCCGCACGCTGACGCTGAATGCCGCCGCGCTGATCGTCGCGCACAACCATCCGTCCGGCGCAGTGCAGCCGAGCGCGGAGGATCGCCGGCTCACGCGCGCCCTGCACGAAGCGCTCCAGCTCGTCGACGCGAAGCTGCTCGATCATGTCGTCGTCGGCGCGGCCGATACATTTTCGTTCGCACGCGCCGGTTGGCTGTAGACTGTGGCCCGGCGACCCGCCCCGGGGCCGCCGCAACGGCGATGCGAAATTGGGTTTGATTTCTCTGAACTTTTTCTGCTAGAATCGCCGTCTGTCTTTTTTCCAACCAGTTCTAGCCATCGAAGGGCCTTGTCTGTAAGGGCTTCGGCGTTCTGAGTGCAGCCATGGATCACGTGGCGGTACGATGGAACCTTCATCGGCGATCGAACCCCGAATTTAGCGTATTAGGAGTGCTCTCATGGCACGCGTATGCCAAGTAACTGGGAAAGCGCCGATGAGCGGCAACAACGTTTCCCACGCAAACAACAAGACGAAGCGCCGCTTCCTCCCGAACCTGCAAAACCGCCGGTTCTGGGTTGAAAGCGAAAACCGCTGGGTGCGCCTGCGCGTTTCCAACGCCGGCCTGCGTCTGATCGACAAGAACGGCATCGATTCCGTGCTCGCTGACCTGCGCGCACGCGGCGAAGCCTAAGCCCAAGGAGCACAATCATGGCAAAAGGCGCACGCGACAAGATCAAGCTCGAGTCGACCGCTGGTACGGGTCACTTCTACACGACCACGAAGAACAAGCGCAACATGCCGGAAAAGATGGCGATCAAGAAGTTCGATCCCGTCGTCCGCAAGCATGTGGAATACAAAGAAACCAAGATCAAGTAATCTCCGGTTTCTGCCAGCCTGACGGCGACCAAAAAGCCCCGCACATGCGGGGCTTTTTGTTTTGCGCGCACGCATGAGCCCGACGCGGTATGCTCTCCCCTTTCCGCGGCCACGGCCGACGGAACGCACAAAATCTAAAGCGTAACGATGGAGATGCAGCATGAAATTCGACGTGGCGATCGTCGGCAGCGGCCTGGCAGGGCTGTCGGTCGCACTCAACCTGGCCAGCACGCGACGTGTCGCGCTGATCGCGAAACGTTCGATGATGGAGGGCGCGAGCGATAACGCGCAGGGTGGCATCGCAGCCGTCCTCGACTCCGCGGACAGCATCGAGAACCACGTCGACGACACGCTGGTCGCCGGTGGAGGACTCTGCGACGAAGGCGCGACGCGCTATATCGTCGAACACGGCCGCGAAGCGATCGAATGGCTGATCTCGCAGGGCGTGCCGTTCACGAAGGACGATGCGGCCGAGCTCGGCTTCCATCTGACCCGCGAAGGCGGCCACAGTCACCGCCGGATCATTCACGCGGCCGACGCAACCGGCCATGCGGTGCTCGCGACGCTGTCCGAGCGCGCGCGCCAGCATCCGAACATCACCTTCTTCGAAAACCACCACGCGATCGACCTGATCACGTCGGACCGGCTCGGCCTGCCCGGGCGCCGCTGTCACGGCTTGTATGCGCTCGACGTCGACAACGACCGCACGATCACGATCGAGGCGCCGCACACGGTGCTCGCGACCGGCGGCGCAGGCAAGGTCTACCTGTACACCACCAACCCCGACACCGCGACTGGCGACGGCATAGCCATGGCGTGGCGTGCGGGTTGCCGCGTGTCGAACATGGAATTCATCCAGTTCCACCCGACCTGCCTGTTCCACCCGTACGCGAAGTCGTTCCTGATTTCGGAGGCCGTGCGCGGCGAAGGCGGCCTGCTGAAGCTGCCCGACGGCACGCGCTTCATGCCGGCGCACGATCCGCGCGCCGAACTCGCGCCGCGCGACATCGTCGCGCGCGCGATCGACTTCGAAATCAAGAAGCGCGGGATCGACTGCGTGTATCTCGACATCAGCCATCAGCCGGAAGCGTTCCTGCGCGAACATTTCCCGACGATCCACGCGCGCTGCCTCGAATTCGGCATCGACATCGCGAAGCAGCCGATTCCCGTGGTGCCGGCCGCACACTACACGTGCGGCGGCGTCGTCACCGATCTCGCGGGGCGCACCGATCTCGCGGGCCTGCATGCGGTCGGCGAGACGTCATACACGGGGCTGCACGGCGCGAACCGACTCGCGAGCAACTCGCTGCTCGAATGCCTCGTGATCGGCCGCGCGGCGGCCGAAGCGATCGAGGCGGCCGGCTACGATGCCGACACGCCGGCCACGCTGCCCGCCTGGGACGAAAGCCGCGTGTCGGATGCGGATGAGGAAGTCGTCGTCGCACACAACTGGGACGAACTGCGCCGCCTGATGTGGAACTACGTCGGCATCGTGCGCACCGACAAGCGCCTCGAACGCGCGAAGCACCGACTGTCGCTTTTGCGCGACGAAATCCACGAGTACTACGCGAACTTCCGCGTGACGCGCGACCTGCTCGAGCTGCGCAATCTCGTCGACGTCGCGACGCTGATCGTGAAGAGCGCGTACTCGCGCCGCGAGAGCCGCGGGCTGCACTACAGCCGCGACTGGCCGCATACGCTGCCGAAGGCCCTGCCGAGCGTGCTCACGCCGCGCGCGCGACGCTGAGCGGGTACACCCTTCTTCCGGCTGCCGCACCCGGAAAAAAAGCCGCTGGCGTTTCGCGCCAGCGGCTTTTTTCGTCAGACGGCACGACTTGCGATCAGTTGACGATCCGCATCGAGTAGTCGGTTGCGCGCACGTCCTTCGTCAGCGCGCCGATAGAGATGCGGTCGACACCCGTCTCCGCGAACGCGCGCACCGTATCGAAATTGACGCCGCCCGATACTTCGAGCACGGCCTTGCCCGCCGCCACGCGCACCGCTTCGCGCATCATGTCGAGCGTGAAGTTGTCGATCAGCACCGACTGCGCACCGTGTGCGAGCGCCGTGTCGAGCTGCGCGAGCGTCTCGACTTCGACCTGCACGGGCACGCCCGACTCGAGTGCGAACGCCGCGTCGAGTGCCTCGCCGACGCCGCCCGCTGCCGCGATGTGGTTTTCCTTGATCAGAATGCCGTCGTACAGCGCGAGACGCTGGTTCTCGCCGCCGCCGACCCGCACCGCGTACTTCTGCGCGAGCCGCAGGCCCGGCAGCGTCTTGCGCGTATCGAGAATCTTCGCGCGCGTACCTTCGACACGGTCGACGTAACGGCGCGTCGCGCTCGCCACGCCCGACAGCAGTTGCAGGAAGTTCAGCCCGTTGCGCTCGGCCGTCAGCAGTGCGCGCGCCAGCCCTTCGAGTTCACAGACGGTCGAATCCGGCGACATCCGGTCGCCTTCGCGATAGCGCCATTGCACGACGATCGACGGATCGATCCGTGCGATGACGGCCTCGAACCACGGCACGCCGCACAACACTGCTTCTTCGCGCACGATGATGCGCGCACGGCGACGCTCGCCGGCCGGCACGAGCCGCCCGGTCTGGTCGCCAGTGCCGACGTCTTCCGCGATCGCATCGGCGACGTTGCGCGCGATCGCTTCGTCGAATGCCGCGCCGTATTGCGCACGAACGCTGTCGAACAGCGGGGAGACTGCTGTCGTCATGCCGCCCCCACGTTCGCAAACAGTTGCTGGTCGCGCTGCAGATCGCCGCTCGCCTGCACGCGTTTCTTGTGCGCGGCTGCGAAATCGAGCATCCGGTCGATCGGCAGACGCGCGCGTTCGCCGATCGCGGGATCGACGAAGATCTCGTTGTGACCGCGCTCGAGCACGTCGGCGAGATTGGCGAGGCCGTTCATCGCCATCCACGGGCAATGCGCGCAGCTCTTGCAGGTCGCGCTGTTACCGGCCGTCGGCGCGGCGATGAAGGTCTTGCCGGGCGCCGCGAGCTGCATCTTGTGCAGGATGCCGAGATCGGTCGCGACGATGAAGTGCTTCGCGTCGAACTTCACGGCTGCGTCGATCAGTTGCGTCGTCGAGCCGACGACGTCCGCCTGCGCGACGACGTTTTCCGGCGACTCGGGGTGAACCAGCACCTTCGCATCCGGATATTCGGCGCGCAGCAGGTCGAGCTCGATGCCCTTGAATTCGTCGTGCACGAGGCACGAACCCTGCCACAGCAGCATGTCCGCGCCGGTTTTCTTCTGAATGTAGCTGCCGAGATGGCGGTCGGGAGCCCAGATGATCTTCTCGCCGCGCGCATGCAGGTCGGCGACGATCTCGAGGCCGATCGACGACGTGACCATCCAGTCGGCGCGCGCCTTCACCGCGGCGCTGGTGTTCGCATAGACGACGACGGTGCGGTCGGGATGCGCATCGCAGAACGCGGAAAATTCGTCGACCGGGCAACCGAGGTCGAGCGAGCAGGTCGCATCGAGATCGGGCATCAGCACGCGTTTGCCCGGGCTCAGGATCTTCGAGGTTTCGCCCATGAAGCGCACGCCGGCGACGACGAGCGTCTGCGCATCGTGATCGCGGCCGAAGCGGGCCATTTCGAGCGAATCGGCGACACAGCCGCCGGTTTCGTCGGCCAGTTCCTGTAATTCGGCATCGACGTAGTAATGGGCGACCAGCACGGCTTTTTCACGCACGAGCAGCGCCTTGATGCGCGCCTTCAGTGCGGCGCGCTCTTCCGCGGACGGTGCATCGGGCACCTTGGCCCATGCTTGCCCGACGCCACAGACGGTCCCTGCCGAGACCGGCCGGTCATACTCGACGGATTTGATCGTCGATTGCATCTCCATATCTCCTGTCGACCGGAGTTAGCGCTTTAGCGCTTACTCCGGTCCCATGCTTCGCGGTCGACCCGAGTTAGCCCTTTAGCGCTTACTCCGGTCCCATGCTTCGCGGTCGACCCGAGTTAGCCCTTTGGCGCCTGCTTCGGCCCTATCCTGCGCTCGCCCCCGGGGAGCCACGTCGGCGCTGCCCCGATCCTCATACGAATTCCGGCACGTCCGGTCGTCCTGTAAAAACCGGCCGCCCAAAAGAAAAAACCCCGCCAACGCGGGGTTTGTGACGTCCTGAGATTCTAATCGATTTCGAATCAGGCGTAGCGACGCAGGCGTGTCGCGAATTCCTGCAGCGACTTGATACCGCTTTGTTCCGCGCGATGACACCAATCCTGCAATTGCGCGAGCAGCTGTTCGCGCGACGCGGTCGAGCGATCCCAGATCGCGGCCAGATCCTGGCGCAGCTGGAAGTACGTATGCAGCTTCTGGCTGTTCGCGAAGATCTCCGGCAGCAGCTTCTTCTGCGGCTCGTCAAGGCCGTCGGCATCCTTGTGGAACCACTTGCGCGCGCCGCGCATCAGTTGGTACTTCTCGCTCGAACCAAGCTCCTTCAGGTGCGCGAGCTCCTGACGGTAGGCACGCTTCACGGCCTTGCCGTAGCGCGCCATCACTTCGTAGCGGTTCGACAGCACGGCCTGCAGCGTTTCCTGGTCGAGCACCGTCTTCGGCTTGTTCAGGCGCGGCGTAGGCGCGACCTTCTTCACTTTCGCGAGGCCGAATGCCGACATGATGCGGATGTACATCCAGCCGATGTCGAATTCGTACCACTTGTTCGACAGCTTCGCCGACGTCGCGAACGTGTGGTGGTTGTTATGCAGTTCTTCGCCGCCGATCACGATGCCCCACGGGAACAAGTTCGTGCTGGCATCGGCCGAGTTGAAGTTGCGGTAGCCCCAGAAGTGGCCGAAACCGTTGACGACACCCGCCGCCCAGAACGGAATCCAGACCATCTGCACGGCCCACACGGTCAGGCCGAGCACGCCGAACAGCGCGACGTCGATCACCATCATCAGGCTCACGCCGAGGATCGGGTACTTCGAGTACAGATTGCGCTCGATCCAGTCGTTCGGCGTGCCGTGGCTGAACTTGCGCATCGTTTCTTCGTTCTTCGCTTCCGCGCGATACAGCTCGGCGCCTTCGAGGAACACCTTCCAGATGCCGCGCGTCTGCGGGCTGTGCGGATCTTCCTCGGTCTCGCACTTCGCATGGTGCTTGCGATGGATCGCGGCCCACTGGCCCGTCAGCATGCCGGTCGTCATCCACAGCCACACGCGGAAGAAGTGGCTCGCGATCGGGTGCAGCTCCAGCGCGCGGTGCGCCTGGCAGCGATGCAGGTAGACCGTCACGCCGATGATCGTGACGTGCGTGACGGCGAGCGCGAACAACGCGACCTGCCACCACGAAAAACGCAGAAGCCCGTGGGAAAGAAAATCGAGCAGGGAATTCAACAAGGCAGTTACCTGTGGTGAGAGCGACGCTGGCGCGGGCCGACGTCATAAAAATGAAAGCATACCGCGTGTAGACCGGAATTTTACTTCAACCGTTCCAAGTCTTTGTAAAAAATGAATATTTTCTTGTCATGAAGCAACACGGACAGTCCATCGACGGACCCGGAAGGCCCCGCGCTCCGGTTCTGGCCGCCCGACGGACCCGATTCGGCCCGTTCGCGCCGGTGCGGCGCGCCTAAGCGGCCGATGCCTGTCCGTCGGCCGAGCCGCTGCCGGCCACCGGCTCGCTCTCGGCCATCGCGCCGGTCGCGGCAACCCCCTCCGGGAGGCCGACGACGCGCACTTCGCGCTGCGGGAACGGAATCGAGATCCCATGTTCGCCGAACAACCGCCAGATGTTGCGGTTCACGCTCGAACGCACACCCGACGTGCCCTTCGCCGCATCCTCGATCCAGAAACCGAGCTCCAGGTCGATCCCGTCCGCGCCGAAGCTGACCAGGTACGGCGCCGGCGCCGGCTCGGCGAGCACGCGCGGCACGCCCTTCGCGGCCTCCGCGAGCACCGACAGCGCCTGCTCGACATCACTCGTATAGGCGACCTGCACGGCGACCTTCGCGTAACCGCGCGTCAGGTACGACGACTGGTTCTGCACGACGTCGGTGATCAGCTTCTCGTTCGGGATCAACGTCTCGTTGCCGTCGAGGCCGCGCACGACCGTGTAGCGCGTGCGGATCTGCGTGACGACGCCCTGCAGCCCGCCGACGCTGATGGCGTCGCCGAGCCGCAGCGAGCGGTCGAGCAGGATGATGAAGCCCGATACGTAGTTGCTCGCGATCTTCTGCAGCCCGAAACCGAGGCCGACGCCAAGCGCGCCGCCGAACACGCCGAGCACCGTCACGTCGATGCCGACGAGCGACAGCCCGATGAGGATCGCCGCGAACACCAGCAGCGCGCGGCCGACCCGCGACAGCACGACCTTCAGGTTCGCATCCAGCGTGCTCGAGCGCGCCAAGCGCTCCTCGAGCACCGAGCCGAGCCACATGGCGACCATCAGCGTCACGCACACCCAAAGCGCGCCGGAAATCACCGACAGCAGCGTGAGGTGCGCATTGGCGACGCGAAACTGCACGCTGTCGAGCCATGCGATCACATCGGACTGGATCCCGAGCACGGTGAACACCATCGCCGCCCACACGATCACCGACACGATCTTCTCGACGACCGACAACCACGCATGCGTGTGGCCGTCGCGCGCGAACACGCGCCGCGCGAAGAAGAACAGCACGTAGATGAACCCGATGCCGAACAGCGGCACGAGCGCGAGCGACAGCAGCGACGTCGACATGAACGGGTCGAACGCAAGCTGGGCCGCCAGCACGAACAGCCCGCCGAACAGCGGGAACAGCGCACGCTTCAGGCTCTGCGCGCCGGCGCCGGGCACGCGGCCGGCAGCCCGCCGGCGCGCGTCGATGCGCCCGTGCACGAAGCGCGCGGCCCCCCATGCGAAACACAGCGCGCCAACCAGGATCGCCGCCTGCCAGATCATCACCGGCTGGTTGAAGTCGCGGATGACCGACGCGAGCCGGTGCGACAGCAGACGATTCTGCATCATCCGTGCGCGCTGCCGTTACTGCGGGCGCCGTTCCAGCACCGCGGCGAAGAAGCCGTCGGTGGCGTGGCGGTGCGGCCACAGCGACAGGTAGTCGCCGGTCTCGATTTCGATGCGCTGGTCGGCCAGCACCTTCTGCGCCGGGACCAGCACGAACTCCGGATGGTCGGCCAGGAACTGCTCGACGATGGCTTCGTTCTCCGCGTCGAGCACGCTGCAGGTCGCGTAGACGAGACGGCCGCCCTTCTTCACGAGACGCGCCGCGCTCGCGAGGATCGACGCCTGCTTCGGCGCGAGCTCTTCGATCGACGTGCGCGTCTGGCGCCACTTGAGGTCGGGATTGCGGCGCAGCGTGCCGAGGCCGCTGCACGGCGCGTCGACCAGCACGCGGTCGATCTTGCCGGCGAGCCGCTTGATTTTCGCATCGTGCTCGCTGTCGATCAGCACCGGATTCACGTTCGACAGGCCGCTGCGCGCAAGGCGCGGCTTCAGCTTCGTGAGGCGCTTTTCCGACACGTCGAACGCGTACAGGCGACCGGTCGAGCGCATCATCGCGCCGAGCGCGAGCGTCTTGCCGCCAGCGCCCGCGCAGAAATCGACGACCATCTCGCCGCGACGCGGCGCGACGAGCGAGCACAGCAGCTGACTGCCTTCGTCCTGCACCTCGATCTGGCCTTCCTCGAACAGCTTCAGGCGCGTGAGCGCCGGCTTGCCGACGACCCGCACGCCGTATGGCGCGAAAGGCGTCGCACCGGCGTCGATGCCGTTCGCGCGCAGCGCGTCGATCACCTGATCGCGCGTCGCCTTCTGCGCATTGGCGCGCAGGTCGAGCGGCGCGGGGTAATTCAGCGCGGCGGCGAGTTGCCCGAGTTCCTCGGCGTCGAAGCGGGCCGACAGCGCCTGGTAGATCCAGTCCGGCAAGTTCGTGCGCACGCGCACCGGCAGGCTCGCCGGATCGATCTTCGACACGTGCTCGAGCCATGCGGCCTCGGTGTCGGATACGAACGGCTTCAGCGCGTTGCGGCCGAGCGTCTGCATCAGGCCGAGCAGCGTGAGGCGCCGCGCGGGGCTGCCCGTGCCGCTCTCGGCGAGGTGCGAGAACTCCATCTTGCGGCGCAGTACCGCGAACACCGCCTCGGCGATCACGCCGCGCTCGGCGTGGCCGAGCTTCGGGTGCGCACGGAAAAACCGGCTCGTCGTCGCGTCGGCTGGGCCGGCGAATTTCAGCACCTCGGCCAGCAAGGTCTCGGTCTGGCCAATCAGGAATCCGTGCAGCTTCATACGCCCTCGCTCGTTTCGGTATGCGGTTGATCCGCGAAAATCCAGCGCGCCTCTTCCGGCGCCACGACTGCCCGCCCGCTCTCGAGGCGCAGGCGCCCCTCGACGAACCAGCGCACCGCACGCGGATACAGCACGTGCTCGACCGTCAGCACACGCTGCGCGAGCGCGGCCGCGTCGTCGCCCGTGCGCACGGGCACCGCGCCCTGCGCGACGATCGCGCCGCTGTCGAGTTCGGGAATGACGAAATGCACGCTCGCGCCGTGCAGCGCGACGCCGGCATCCAGCGCCTGCTGGTGCGTGTGGATGCCCTTGAAGCTCGGCAGCAGCGACGGATGGATGTTCAGCAGCCGGCCCTCGTATCGTCTGACGAAATCGGGCGTCAGGATACGCATGAAGCCGGCGAGTACGACGAGATCGGGTGCGAAACGGTCGATTTCGGCGGCGAGCGCCGCATCGAAGCTGTCGCGGCCGTCGAACGACCGATGGTCGACCACCGCGGTCGCCACCCCGTGCGACGCGGCAAAAGCCAGGCCGGCCGCATCGGGCCGGTTGGCGATCACGGCGGCAATCTCGGCCGGCCAGCGTTCCTGCGCGCACGCGCGGACGATGGCCTCCATGTTGCTGCCGCGACCGGAAATCAGGATCACGAGTTTTTTCATCCGCGAATTTTACCATTCGCCCTCGCGTTTCCCCCCTTCTCGGCCGCCGGGCCGCCCGAACGTTTATAATCTTTTGCTTTGCGGCATCCCACCGCCCATTCCCCGACGCTGCATCCGCTATCGTGAAAGTCTTCCGCGGCCTGCCCAACGCCGAAAGCCGCGCGCCTTGCGCGCTGACGATCGGCAACTTCGACGGTGTCCATCGCGGCCACCAGGCCCTGCTCGCGCGCGTGCGCGCAGCAGCGGACGCGCGCGGCCTGCCCGTGTGCGTGATGACGTTCGAGCCGCACCCGCGCGAATTCTTCAATCCGGCCGGCGCGCCGCCGCGCATCGCGATGCTGCGCGACAAGCTGGAGGCGCTGCGCGATCACGGCGTCGACCGCGTTGTCGTCGAACACTTCAACCATACGTTCGCGAGCCAGTCGCCGCAGACGTTCGTCGAACGCACGCTGGTCGGCGGGCTGCACGCGCGCTGGATGATGGTCGGCGACGATTTCTGCTACGGCGCGAAGCGCGCGGGCACCTTCGACACGCTGAAGGCGGCCGGCGAGCAGTACGGCTTCGAGGTCGAGCAGATGGGCACGGTCGCCGGCAGCGACGGCACGCGCATCTCCAGCTCGGGCGTGCGGGCCGCGCTCGGCGCGGGCGATCTCGACGCGGCCGCGCTGGCGCTCGGCCACGGCTATGCGATCAGCGGCCACGTCGCGCACGGGCTCAAGCTCGGCCGCGACCTCGGCTTCCCGACGCTGAACCTGCCGATCGCGCACAAGCGGCCGGCGCTCGCGGGCATCTTCGTCGTGCAGGTGCACGGCCTCGGCCCCACCCCGCTGCCGGGCGTCGCGAGCCTCGGGCTGCGTCCGACCGTCGACGATTCCGGCCGCGTGCTGCTCGAAGTCCACCTGCTCGACTGGCACGGCGACGCGTACGGCAAGCTGATCCGCGTCGAGTTCCTGAAGAAACTGCGCGACGAGGCGAAGTTCGACGATCTCGAGGCGCTGTCGCGCGCGATCGCGCTGGACGTCGCCAATGCGCGCGCGTACTTCATCGAGCGCGACCGCGCGCCGGGCAGCAGTGCAACCGGCTTCTCGACGTCGGCGACCGACCGAATTAGCTGATCCGGCCGGCGGCGCCCCGCGCCGCCTTCCTCGCGCCGCCGACCCGCGCGCATCCCCGATTCACGACGCACGAGCGTCCCCCGATTTGATAGCGATCCCATCATGAGCAACAAGAAAGCCGATTCGAAACCGCAGGCCAAGTATCCGGTCAACCTGCTCGATACGCCGTTCCCGATGCGCGGCGACCTGCCCAAGCGCGAGCCGCAGTGGGTCAAGGAGTGGGAAGAGCGCGGCATCTACGAGAAAATCCGCGCGGCCAGCAAGGGCCGGCCGAAGTTCATCCTGCACGACGGCCCCCCGTATGCGAACGGCGACATCCACCTCGGTCACGCGGTCAACAAGATCCTGAAGGACATCGTCGTCAAGTCGCGCAACATGGCCGGCTTCGACGCGCCTTACGTGCCGGGCTGGGATTGCCACGGGATGCCGATCGAGATCCAGATCGAGAAGCAGTTCGGCAAGTCGCTGCCGGCGGCCGAAGTCATGAGCAAGGCGCGCGCGTATGCGACCGAGCAGATTGAAAAGCAGAAGGTCGGCTTCAAGCGCCTCGGCGTGCTCGGCGACTGGGCGAACCCGTACAAGACGATGAACTTCGTCAACGAGGCGGAAGAAATCCGCGCGCTCGGCAAGATCATCGAGAAGGGCTATGTGTATCGCGGACTGAAGCCGGTGAACTGGTGCTTCGACTGCGGCTCGGCGCTCGCCGAGGCGGAAGTCGAGTACAAGGACCGCACCGACCCGACGATCGACGTGATGTTCGCGTTCGCGGAACCGGAAAAGACCGCGCACGCATTCGGCCTGCCGGCACTGCCGCGCGCCGAGGGCGGCATCGTGATCTGGACCACCACGCCGTGGACGATTCCCGCCAACCAGGCGCTGAACCTCCATCCGGAAATCGTCTACGCGCTGGTCGACACCGAGCGCGGGCTGCTGATCATCGCGGAAGAACGCGTCGAAGCGTGCATGACCGACTTCAAGCTGACCGGCCGCGTCGTCGCGACCGCGCCGGGCGTGAAGCTCGCGAACCTGCGCTTCCACCACCCGCTCGCGTCGGCCCACCCCGGCTACAAGCGCACCGCGCCCGTCTACCTCGGCGACTACGTGACGACCGACACCGGCACCGGCGTCGTGCACTCGTCGCCCGCCTACGGTATCGAAGACTTCATGTCGTGCAAGGCTCACGGGATGACCGATTCGGACTTCATCAACCCGGTGATGGGTGACGGCCGCTACATCGAATCGCTGCCGCTGTTCGGCGGCCTGTCGATCTGGGACGCGAATCCGAAGATCGTCGAGGCGCTGAACGCGGCCGGCTCGCTGCTGCGCAGCGAGAAGTACACGCACAGCTACATGCACTGCTGGCGCCACAAGACGCCGATCATCTACCGCGCGACGTCGCAGTGGTTCGCCGGCATGGACGTGACGCCGCGCGACGGCGGCAAGACGCTGCGCGAAACGGCGCTCGAAGGTATCGACGCGACCGCGTTCTACCCGTCGTGGGGCAAGCAGCGCCTGTTCAGCATGATCGCGAACCGTCCCGACTGGACGCTGTCGCGCCAGCGCCAGTGGGGCGTGCCGATGGCGTTCTTCGTGCACAAGGAAACCGGCGAGCTGCACCCGCGCACGCTGGAGTTGCTCGAGGAAATCGCCAAGCGCGTCGAGCAGTCGGGCATCGAGGCGTGGCAGTCGCTCGATCCGCGCGAGCTGATCGGCGACGACGCGAACCTGTACGAGAAGAACCGCGACACGCTCGACGTGTGGTTCGACTCGGGCACGACGCACTGGCACGTGCTGCGCGGCTCGCACAAGGATCAGCTGCAGTTCCCGGCCGACCTGTACCTCGAAGGCTCCGACCAGCACCGCGGCTGGTTCCACTCGTCGCTCCTGACCGCATCGATGATCGACGGCCGCGCGCCGTACAAGGGTCTGCTCACGCACGGCTTCACCGTCGACGGCGAAGGCCGCAAGATGAGCAAGTCGCTCGGCAACGGCATCGACCCGCATGAGGTCTCGAACCGTCTCGGCGCGGAAATCATCCGCCTGTGGATCGCATCGACCGACTACTCGGGCGAACTCGCAATCTCCGAGGAAATCCTGAAGCGCGTGACGGAAGGCTATCGCCGCATCCGCAACACGCTGCGCTTCCTGCTCGCGAACCTGTCGGACTTCGACTTCGCGCAGCACGCGGTGCCGGTGGAAGAATGGCTCGAGATCGACCGTTATGCGGTCGCATTCTCCGCGCAACTCCAGACGGAACTGCTCGGCCACTACGAGAAGTACGAATTCCACCCGATCGTCGCGAAGCTGCAGACGTACTGCTCGGAAGACCTCGGCGGCTTCTACCTCGACGTGCTGAAGGACCGCCTGTACACGAGCGCGCCCGATTCGCGTGCGCGCCGCTCCGCGCAGACCGCGCTGTACCACCTGACGCACGGCCTGCTGCGCGTGCTCGCGCCGTTCCTGTCGTTCACCGCGGAAGAAGCGTGGAAGGTGTTCCAGCCGGCGAGCGACACCGTGTTCACGGAAACGTACTACGCGTATCCGGAAGTCGCCGGCTCGGCCGGGCTGATCGAGAAGTGGGCGCTGCTGCGCGACGTGCGCGGCAACGTGACGAAGGCGCTCGAGGAAGCACGCACCGCGAACCGCATCGGTTCGTCGCTGCAGGCCGAAGTGGCCGTGCATGCGAGCGGCGCGCGCTACGACGCGCTCACGAGCCTCGGCGACGACCTGAAGTTCGTGCTGATTACGTCGGCGGCGACGGTCGTGAAGGTCGACGACGAAGCGCAGGAAAGCGTCGACGTGGCGGCTTCGACGTACCAGAAATGCGAACGCTGCTGGCACTACCGCGAAGACGTCGGCGCGCACGCCGACCATCCGACGCTGTGCGGCCGCTGCTTCTCGAACCTGTTTGAAAACGGCGAAATCCGGAGCGCTGCTTAAACCATGGCAAAAACCGTGTCGAAACCGGCCAGCGGCGCGCTCGCGCCCTGGCTCGGCATTTCGCTGATCGTGATCCTGTTCGACCAGCTGTCGAAGATCTCGATCCTGAAAACGTTCGCGTACGGCGCACAGCACGTGCTGACGTCGTTCTTCAACCTCGTGCTGGTGTACAACCGCGGCGCCGCGTTCGGCTTCCTGTCGACCGCGAGCGGCTGGCAGCGCTGGGCGTTCACCGCGCTCGGCATCGGCGCGACGCTCGTGATCTGCTTCCTGCTGCGCCGCCACGGCCAGCAGCGGCTGTTCAGCCTGTCGCTCGCGTTGATCCTCGGCGGCGCACTCGGCAACGTGATCGACCGGCTCATCTACGGCCACGTGATCGACTTTCTCGACTTCCACCTCGGTGCGTGGCACTTCCCGGCGTTCAATCTCGCCGACTCCGCGATCACGGTCGGCGCAGTGCTGCTGATCTACGACGAGTTGCGTCGCGTGCGCGGCACGCGCTGAGCGCGCATACTCCGTGTCGACGGCCGGCTTCGCGCCGGCCGTTCCGTTTGATCCTTGGAGGCCTGAGTTGGCACACGCAGAACTCGCTGGAAAGCACCTCGTTCTCGGCCTGACGGGCGGCATCGCCTGCTACAAGATCGCCGAGCTCACCCGGCTGCTCGTGAAGGCAGGCGCGACCGTGCAGGTCGCGATGACGGAAGCCGCGACCCAGTTCATCACGCCCGTCACGATGCAGGCGCTGTCCGGCCGGCCCGTGTACACGAGCCAGTGGGACGCGCGCATCGACAACAACATGGCGCACATCGACCTGTCGCGCGAAGCCGACGCGATCGTGATCGCGCCCGCATCGACCGACTTCCTCGCGAAGCTCGCGCACGGGTTCGCTGACGACCTGCTGTCGACGCTGTGCGTCGCGCGAGACTGTCCGCTGCTCGTCGTACCCGCGATGAACCGTCAGATGTGGCAGAACCCGGCCACGCAACGCAATGCCGCGCAGTTGCGAGCTGACGGCGTGTCGGTGCTCGGCCCCGATTCGGGCGCGCAGGCATGCGGCGAAGTCGGCGACGGCCGCATGCTCGAGCCCGAAGCGATCTATGAAGCGATCGTCGCGCACTTCGCGCCGAAGGTGCTCTCGCACCGCCGCGTGCTGATCACCGCCGGCCCGACGTTCGAGCCGCTCGATCCGGTACGCGGCCTCACCAACCGCTCGAGCGGCAAGATGGGCTTCGCGCTCGCGCGTGCCGCGCAACAGGCCGGCGCCGACGTACACCTCGTCGCCGGGCCGGTCGCGCTCGACACGCCGTGGGGCGTCTACCGCCAGGACGTGCAGACCGCGCAGCAGATGTACGATGCCGTCATGCATGCCGTAAACGATGCCGACATCTTCATCGCGGTGGCTGCGGTCGCCGACTGGCGCGTCGCCAAGCCCGCCGAGCACAAGATGAAGAAGACGGCCGACCGCAAGATGCCCGCGCTCACGTTCGTCGAGAACCCCGACATCCTCGCGTCGGTCGCGGCACTGTCCGATCCGCCGTTCTGTGTCGGCTTCGCGGCCGAAAGCGGCGACCTCGACGTGCACGGCGACGAGAAGCGCAAGCGCAAGAACGTCCCGCTGCTGGTCGGCAACCTCGGCCCACTGACGTTCGGCCGCGACGACAACGAAGTCGTGCTGTTCGAAGCGGGTGGCCTCACGCGCCTGCCGCGTGCGCCGAAGGACGAACTCGCGCACACGCTCGTGGCCGAAATCGCTAAGCGCCTGCCCGACAACTGCCTGATCTGATCCCTTGCGCGGCAGCACACGCCGCCGCGCCCTTCCCGACCGATTCGACGACCGCATGAAACTCGACCTGAAGATTCTCGACGCGCGCATGCGCGACTACCTGCCCGCGTACGCCACCACCGGCAGCGCAGGGCTCGACCTGCGTGCGTGCCTCGACGCGCCCGTCACGCTGAAGCCGGGCGAAACGACGCTGGTGCCGACCGGCCTCGCGATCCATCTCGCGGATCCCGGCTATGCGGCGCTGATCCTGCCGCGCTCGGGCCTCGGTCACAAGCACGGAATCGTGCTCGGCAACCTCGTCGTTATGCGCAACTAAAAAAGGTGTGTCAAACGTCTCAATACGGCCTGTTTTGAGCAAAATCTCCAGTTTTTCCAGTTTAGAAACGCAACAACAGAAACTGTCTCAGTTGTCTCAATAGTCGAAAGCGTTTCGGCTTGTCCTGCCCTCCCCCTCCCAAAGCCTGCAGCCCATTCTCACGGCGCGCTTGAGCATTTTCATTCCATATTAAATTTGGGCAAGCCGGCAACGCCGGCGCGTCAGACTTCGAGTGTATGCAACTTCGGAACCGCCATTCGGGCGGCTGTCCACACCCCTGTGGTGTGGGCAGCGAAGTTGTGCACACGGGGACGTGGCAGAGGCCAATGTGGACCGCCGGTTCGAACACAAAGCGGTCGCTCTGCGAAGCCGGGAACTCAAATCTTCCCGAAGTTCGCGCTTATTCATCGCAATGTAGGTCGAAGGCACGGGGGACCGCATCTCTAGGTACGTAAGACTCCGTCCCCACCGCTACTGCTACCGCGCCTGTTGCCGGCGAATATGCGCCGCGAATCTGCTTTCGTTCATTCCGGATTAGCAGCAGAGATGAGGGTCCGCGTCGGTTTCCTTATCTTTCTCATTCTCGTTTCGTCGCTTAATCGCGACGCCCGCCTTTAGCGTCTCCTTTCCTGTTCCGGTCCTTCTCGGAGCCGCCGGCCTGGTGCTGTACGTGGCTTACCGACACTGGAATTCGCTTTCGTGGGCCTCTCTGTACGGGTTCAGGGACTTCAGTGGGCACTGCAAGGAGTTCGACCTCTTCGACGCCGAGAGCTGCGGCTACAACGATGAGCGTATCCAATCCCAAATTCAACGTTCCGCGTTCAAGTTGGCTGATGTGAGTCCGATGAAGGCCAGCACGGTCCGCCAGAGCTTCCTGGGACATGCCGAGCTTACCGCGAAGGATTTTAATGTTGGTTGAGATACGCGTACGAAGTTCGTCGCGACGCTCGTTGATGTTCTCTGCCATATGAGGCAGGAGCATCAGGCAGTGAAGAGTAAATATCTACAGCATATAATTCTACATAGTTTACTATTCATAATACATCCTCTACACTTAGCAGCCGAGCGTGGCGCAAAAGTAGTTAGTCGCTTCGAAGCGTCGATTCCGGAAGACTGCACGGTCTACTGCAGGCGCTGTCAAGTTTGTGCCGCGTATAGCGTAGAAACGCGAGCATGCAGAACAACTGTTCGCGAGATGGCAGAAGGCGCACTGCCCTCAACGTCTCGCCAACCCATCCTCTTCGTATCCGGAGAAACCATGCCTATCTGGGGAGCTCCCGCCGTAAGCTCGGAGCCAGAGCCCAACGTGTATCTGTCTCGTTGGAAAATCTACGAGACGTCAGACGGCTTGATGCATGTAGTGGGCTACGACTCCCTCGGAATGGGATGCGTGAGCTCGGCGCTCGGCGCGTTTAATCGTGACACGATGTATGCGGAAACAAGCGATGGTCGCACCTATCGACTGATTGGCAGGCCCGGGTCCTATTGGGACGTCGCGGATGTGTGGGACCTCTGGTTTGACGCCAACAGTGTCGGAGTGGTCAATCTCGCTTCAAACCTACGAGCGACGCTTCGTTAATGCCGAGCTTCTTTTCCAGAAGATTCAAAAACGGAATCATGTCCACGTTTAGTGGATAAAAATAGCCATAGATAACAGCCTTGGTATATATCTTTTCACCATTGGGGCCTCCGTTTCCGGCTTGCTGGAACGAGGTATGACCATTGGCTAGCCGTTCGTGAGTCAGATAGCGCCCGCGAAGAACGTATTTGACGTACCAAAGCAAGTTGGGTAACTGGTTCCATGGTCGTAAGTTGACAGGAACAGCAACCTGCCGGCCGTTCACATACGTCCGTGGCATTTGACGTCCTCGGGGGTCGACACCTTGTGCTACTAATTCTCTCCCCAGTTCGATTCGTGTACAGAGTTCGTTAATCTGGTCGCGACAAAGCTTCTCAATGTCAATCAACTCAGATGCCATGTACGGCTGCGTCTTGTCGCCGTCGTCGACACATTCGAAGTTCCTCGGGGGAGTAAAGTCGCTGCTCCACAGCCCTAACTTCTTGCCGGCCTCAAGGATGCGCATAAGGTCGCCATATCGGCGACGACGTCGTTCTGATTTGCGAGTTAACGTACTCTCGACGAGGTATACCTTGAATTCCCGAAGGAAATCGGCGTCTATATTTACCATCCGGAAAGACTTCGGAAGTTTCTCCGAATCGACGTATTCCATTATGTCGCGAACGCAAGCGAAATAGGCGCCAAGGCTTCTGTGAATTGAAATATTTGCAACTTCAACTCGTTTGTATAGAGATGCAACCAAATCCCGAGCAAAAGCGGCATGCCTATAATTCGTTAAATCAAGGACGGCACCCGGTCCTTGCAATTTGGGGTGGTTGTCTAGTGCCACTAGAGCGTGGCTACCGTCTTGACTACGAGAAAGGACGCAGCAAGAAGAAAAAATTAGAGCTCACCCTATACGACGATGGTCCGAATTCCGCAGTGGCAATCATCAAGACGCTCCTGCGCCTAACCAAACCACTCGTGAAGTTTGCCAATCCTTCAGACAAGAATCGGCTTTTTCTCTGTTTGACACCCGGCCCGAACAGGACAAATCCGGTAAAGCCTATAGATGCCTGTTACGTAAAATCGATGATGAATCGCCCCCGCGGGTGGACTGAAAAACATGGACTGAAAAACCAGCACGGCAAGAAGCTCAAAATGAGTGCCCGGTCTTTGCGCGTGTCGAAGCTCAGTGCCAACTATCGGAAAGACGGGAACTATAAGAAGACCATGAGGCAAGCAGCCCATACTCTTGCCGAGACGACAGTAAAACACTACTTGGATAACGATAGCACCAAAATCATCCACGATTTGGCTGTCACCGACGGAATCAATGCACTCAGAGCGGTCAGCTGGCCGAAAGTGCTTCCGACGGACGACGTCGAGGCGGCCGCGAAGGTTTTGGACTTACCCAAGACCAAGGCCCGTCAGATTCTCAACGGCAAGCAGGACGTCTTTATCGCCGCGTGCCGCGACTTCCTGAACAAACCAGGCGGCGAGCCTGACACACCTTGCGATGAACCGTGGGGCTGCTTGGTTTGCAGTAACGCTGTCGTAACGCGCCACATTCTTCCGAGGCTGATTGCTTTTCGAGACTTCCTCATTGGCGAGCAGCAGAAGGATGCCGATGCGTTCATCGCTAAGTTCGGCGATGCCTTGGATATTATCTGCCGCGAGATTCTGCCGGTCTTCCAAGCCTCAGTGATTAAAGAAGCCGAGCGCTATGCGGCCAATGGCGATTTTTATGTTCCCATTCATTTTAAGTCAATGTAATCAATACAATGTTTGCTAGACGTGTAAAGCTGGATACGGGGCCTCTTTCACTAGCGCCGAGCATGATTTACCCTCCCAAAACCAAAGTATCAAGTACATCGGTGTTTGAAAATCCTGAATGGAGAATGTCAGAGTATCTTGACCTCCCCGGGCTTGGTCCAAAGTATAAATCGTGTGATTTCTCCCTCATGCCTGGATTTCCGTCCGGATTCGCGTTGGCCGGCGCCGAGTTGGCTTCCGCAGCCGCGCCGAGGCCAAGGTGCTCATCGAGCGCTGGCGGCAGTTCTATAACGAGCGCCGGCCCCACAGCGCTCATCGCTACCAACCTCCGGCCACGGTCCGTCGAGCCTGGCTGGATTCCGATAATATCGACGCGAGACTCACTGCCTGACTGGCTACAAAATTCCGCCGCAGGTCACCGGTACGTACAGCAGCGCCGAGTTGCGAAAAGCGATGTCTAGGACTTCTCTCATGGCTTATCGCAGTTGCCTGGTTCGCATCTATTCAGAATAGGCGCGTCTTTAACTTGTGAATTTCTGAGGCAGCGGGCAGCCTTGGGGTCAAAGTAACAGAGATTTAGCGTTGCGATATAGAGCGTCTTATCCGAGCTCGCAAGCCATTTAGCAATGGTCGATGGAGGATAGTCTTCCGCTCTACCTTTGAACTCGGCTTCAAAGGCGCGTTTAATTTCTGATGCAGCCTTTCCTGCGACGGCACCCGACGAAAGTGAGATTGCGAACTCATCCATAAAATCGAAATAGCCGAGGCCCCCTTCGTCACGTACCATATTCAAAAACTCGGTATCGACGCTCCCGTAGCCTTCGAAAATTGCAACCTGCGCGTGCTTGTATTGGCGCATTCCGGCAATGATTCCATACTTTTGTCGGGCTATAAAACGCGCGAGTGTTCGGCGAAACTGCCTCGTGTTGAAAAGCCAAGGCTTCTCAATCCCGTCTTCATCGGTCCAGTTTGGAATAGGGGCGAATTTGGTTTTTTCGTTTATGTGCAAGCGGTACTGCTCGATGCTCTCCAAAACCGTGTTTGAAGTAAGTTCAGTCGCTCGGGCATCGTCACCCGTCAATTGGACAGCAAAGAAATGGTTGCCAGTGCCGCCCAGAAGCAAACGCTTTGTCCCAAGGGCCTTGCGCGCATGTTTGGTCAGTTGTTGGAGGATGTCAATTGCGGTTATGACATCATCAATAATGACCCATGTATCTTTGGAGCCGCGTCGCCGATGTTTTCGCAGGACTGTATTCAGGTAGACGAGTCGTCTCCCGTCCGAAGCTTCGTCGACAACGCAGCAATCTTCCTCGATTGAGAATAGCTCAGAAGCACGAACACCTGAGTAGGCAAGAATAACCAAGATACATGCAACACGAAGGCGATGTAGCTCAACGTATAAATCTCGCCTGCCAGTCCACTCTTCTTTCCGCCAAACAGAAGGACGTCGTGCCAAAATCTTCCTCATCTTCTTCGTGAGGCGCTTCTCCTTACCACTGTCCGAAAGGTCGGTATCAGCAATATTCGCATCCCAGTCAGCTTGAAGCTCTTGCCATGCACCTAGGATGGTACTGCTATGCTCAAGAACATAGGCCAGACTTGCATCCATCAACGGCCCCATGATTTCATCGGGAACGCTTGCGTTACTAAAAAGCACCTCCCATTGTGGACGGCGCAACTGGCACAGGTGAAAGATGCAATCCGACACCCGAAGACATCAGTGATTACAAAGCAACTGTTGTCCAATGAAGCCGACAAAATCGAGAAAATCGTCAAGGAGGCAGGCGGTGAGGGAATCTAACTATGACGCCATTGATGAGGCCCTCGACCGCCACAAGAGCGGCATGACAAGGCACAGCGATGGGAAAGTTACCGTAGTGAACATCGCCAAAGAGGCGCGTGTTGGTCGAGCCACGGTTTATCGATGCTTCGCCGAACATACCGATTTGAAGACCAAGTACGACGACTTGTGCACGCACGGGTCAAGCAAAGCAGTCGAGCCGCCACAAACCCCTCACGAGGCGTTCCTCCAGGCGAGAGACGAAATCAAACGTCTTCGCCAGGAACTGAAAAACGTGAGGCAGCAGGCCGACGAACTACAGAAGCTGAGCGCCAACATGATTTTTGTGCTGAAGCGGAAGATTGAGGTAGTGGAGACGGAGAACAGGAATTTGCGCGGTAAGCAGTCTCAGTCCACCGTCATCCAGATGCTGCCACCCCGCCGACCCGACAGCAGTTCAGATGAAGACACGTATTGAACATGGAGCTCCGTGTGACGGGCTGCTCGTTTGACGCTATACGTGTTACAAGCAGCCAGAGCTGTTGCCAGCAGGCGGGTAGCCATATCAAAGTTGGTAAAATCCCGCCTCACGAGGGCCCAATACGCTATGTCCCTCACCTTTCCTTATGTGCTCTGTCCCCTCAGGTAGATACATGCATCGAAGAATTGAAGCGCGCATCGTCAGCAAACTGCTTGGCGACAAAATACCCGTTCCGTCGTATGCGACGGACGGTTCAGCAGCAATGGACCTCCGCGCTTGCATTGAGGCCCCACTGACCATCAAGGCGGGCGACAAAGAACTCATAAAGACTGGGCTGGCCATCAACATGATGGACCCCGGGCTCGTTGCAATCGTCGCCTCTCGGTCGGGACTTTCGCTTAAGCATCACGTCCACGTCGCGCAAGGGATAGGTGTAATAGATGCCGACTACCACGGCGAGATTGGCGTCATCCTCGCAAACGCAGGAACCGAAGACTACACGGTGCAGCCTGGTGACCGAATCGCTCAGTTGATGTTCCAACCGGTGATTCAGGTGGGACTTAGCTTTGTTGACCAGTTCTCGACCGAGACGGAACGCGGAACGGGCGGATTCGGAAGCACCGGCAAGGCCTGACGCTGAGCCCGCCGGGGCGCCTCAGGGGTGGAAAGTGAGACACTTCCTGAGGGAGCCCGGCCTGAGAGCCCCAGTGCGTCGGGGTTCCAGCGGATTGAGACACACTAGGGTGCGCATAGCCATCGGCCTGATCGATTCCGACTACCAGGGCCAGTTGATGATCTCGACGTGGAACCGCGGCCAGACCGAATTCGTGCTGAACCCGTTCGAACGGCTCGCGCAGCTCGTGATCGTGCCGGTCGTGCAGGCGCAGTTCAACATCGTCGACGACTTCGACCAAAGCGATCGCGGCGAAGGCGGTTTCGGCAGCACCGGCCGTCAGTGAACGAGCGGCGCAATAAAAAAGGGGCCACGGCCCCTTTTGCGTTTGCCCTCACCGGTCTGCCGTCTGCGCGATCCGTGCGGGTACCAGTTCGCGTCGCCGCGCCTGCGCGATGCTCGCGTAGATCACCATCGCGACCAGCACGCCGAGCAGCACCGCCGACGAGCCGACCGTCCCGAGCGCGAGTCCGCCTTTCGCGACCGGTTTCGTCAGCAGGTCGCCGACCGTCGCGCCGAACGGACGCGTGAGCACGAACGCGGCCCAGAACAGCAGCACGCCGGACATGCGCGTGAAATAGTGCGCGAGCATGATCGCCGCGAGCAGCCCGCCGATCAGCAGCGCGCCGCCGCCGAAGCCGAGGCCCGAGCTGTCCGCAAGGAAATCGCCGAGCGCGGTGCCGAGCGTGTTCGAGAACAGGATCGCGATCCAGTACAGCAGTTCGACCTTGCGCGTGCGGATCAGGTCGACCGACAGCGATTCGCCGCTCAGGCGCCACACCGCGAAGATCGCCAGCAGGATCGCGACGAGGATCGACGATCCGGCCGCGTAACCGAAGCCGAGCGTACGGTCCATGAAATCGGACATCGTCGTGCCGGCCGTGCTGGTCGCGACGATCACGGCCCAGTAGATCGCCGGGCGATAGCCGGTCGCCCTGAGTTGCGCGCCGAGCGCGACGAGAAAGAAACCGAACAGCAGGACCGAACTCGCCGCGTAGCCGACGTTCAGCGTCATCGACAGCAGGTCGCCACCGGTTTCGCCGAGCGTCGTCGCGCAGATCTTCATGATCCAGAACGCGAGCGTGATTTCGGGAAGTTTGTTCATTCGAACCCCTTGGCAGGAAAGCGGCGCGCCGGCACAGGCCGGCGCGCATCGCGGACAGATTCGAATGTAGCGGCTGCCGGCTTAACGGAACCTTAGCTGCCTCGCCGCGCAGTCTGCAGCGTCGAAGGTGTACGCATCAGCGCGCGTGGCGGTGCCGGTAGTGCAGCGCGTATGCGAGCGTCAACAGCACGACGAACACGACGCCGACCACCATCGTCATCCGGAATTCGCGCGTGAACGCGGTGGTGAACAGGATCGATGCGACGAGCCCCGCGCCGAGCAGGCTGCCGAACGGATGCCCCCACATCCGGAACGCGAGCGCCGGGCCGCGATACTGCGCGCGAAAGCGCAGATGCGTGACGAAAATCATCAGCCACGTGAACAGCGCGCCGAACATCGCGATCGCCATCATCACGGTAAACGCAGTGTCGGGCGACAGCGCGACGAGCACCGCCGCGACCGCGACGCCGCTCGTCGAGATCCACAGCGCCGCACGCGGCACGCCGTTCGTGCCGAGCCGGCCGAACACCGCCGGCGCGAGCTGCGCGCGCGACAGGCTGAACATCATTCGCGTCGTCACGTAGAGCTGGCTGTTCATCGCCGACAGCGCCGCGATCAGCAGCACGAAGTTGATCACCCCTGCCGCATACGGCACGTGCGTCGCGGCCATCACCTTCACGAACGGGCTTTCGTCGGTGCCGGCCTGCGTCCACGGCACGATCGCGAGCATCAGCGACAGCGTCAGCAGATAGAACAGCACGAGCCGGAACACCGTCGAGCGGAAGGCGCGCGTGACCGCGTGCTGCGGATCGCGCGCCTCGCCGGCCGCGATCGCGACCGCCTCGATGCTCATGTAGCTGAAGATCGCGACGATCACCGCGACCCACGTTCCCCACGGCCCTTTCGGCATGAAGCCGCCGTGCGCGGTGTAGTTCGCGAAACCGATGCCCGACGCCACCGGCGCCGACCACACGAGATATGCGCCTAGCACGATGAACACGATGATCGCCGCGATCTTCAGCAGCGAGAATGCATATTCGACCGAACCGTACAGCGTGACGCTCGCGAGGTTCACCGCGATCAGCAGCGCGGAGAAGCCGATCACCCAGTACCAACCGGGCACGGCCGGAAACCAGTACTTCATGAATACGGCGATCGCACTGATTTCGGTGCCGATCGCGAACACGACCGCGAACCAGTATGCATAGCGCACGAGAAAGCCCGCGAGCGGGCCGACGTAGTGCTCCGCATATGCGCCGAACGAGCCGGCCGTCGGATGCGCGACCGTCATTTCCGCGAGCGCGCCCATCAGCAGCAGCGCGATCAGCGCGCCGATCGCATACGAAACGAGCACACTCGGGCCGGCAAGCCCGATCGCGAAGCCGCTGCCGAGGAACAGCCCCGTGCCGATCGCTCCGCCGATCGCGATCATCGCCATCTGCCCGGACGTCAGCGCATGGCGCAACCCCTGTTCGCGCGCGACGATGTTGTCGAACGACCGTTGTTGTTGTGTCACTGCGTTACCACTCCCCTGCACCACCACGGCGCCACCGGCGCCAGATAAAACGAAACGGCGCGGAGAACTTCCCGCGCCGTTCGCATGAACAACGAATTATCGCTTACTCGACTTCGACCGTCTCTTCGTTCGGCTTGTGCGGCGGATTCGCCAGCTTGTCGAACGACAACTGCACCTTGTCGCTTTCGTCGACATCGACCGTCACGTGGCCGCCGTTGACGAGCTTGCCGAACAGCAGCTCGTCGGCCAGCGCGCGACGGATCGTGTCCTGGATCAGCCGCTGCATCGGCCGCGCGCCCATCAGCGGGTCGAAGCCGTGCTTCGCGAGATGCTTGCGCAACGCATCGGTAAAGAGCGCGTCGACCTTCTTCTCGTGCAGCTGTTCCTCGAGCTGGATCAGGAACTTGTCGACCACGCGCATGATGATTTCCTCATCGAGCGAGCGGAAGCTGATGATCGAATCCAGGCGGTTGCGGAACTCCGGCGTGAACAGACGCTTGATGTCGGTCATCTCGTCGCCCGTTTCGCGGCGCGTCGTGAAGCCGATCGTCGCCTTCTGCATCGACTCGGCGCCCGCATTCGTCGTCATGATGATGATGACGTTGCGGAAATCCGCCTTGCGGCCGTTGTTGTCCGTCAGCGTGCCGTGGTCCATCACCTGCAGCAGCACGTTGAAGATGTCCGGATGCGCCTTCTCGATTTCGTCGAGCAACAGCACGCAATGCGGCTTCTTCGTGACGGCTTCCGTCAGCAGGCCGCCCTGGTCGAACCCGACGTAGCCCGGCGGCGCGCCGATCAGCCGGCTCACCGCGTGACGCTCCATGTATTCCGACATGTCGAAGCGGATCAGCTCGATGCCGAGCGTGAACGCGAGCTGGCGCGCCACTTCGGTTTTGCCGACGCCCGTCGGGCCGGAGAACAGGAACGCACCGATCGGCTTGTCCATCTTGCCGAGGCCCGCGCGCGCCATCTTGATCGATGCCGCAAGCGCGTCGATCGCCGGATCCTGGCCAAACACGACGCTCTTCAGGTCGCGATCGAGCGTCTGCAGCTTGCTGCGATCGTCCTGCGACACGCTCTGCGCCGGCACGCGTGCGATCTTCGAGATGATTTCCTCGATCTCGCTCTTGCCGATCGTCTTCTTCTGCTTCGACTTCGGCAGGATGCGCTGCGCGGCGCCCGCTTCGTCGATCACGTCGATCGCCTTGTCCGGCAGGTGACGGTCGGTAATGAAGCGTGCCGACAGCTCGGCCGCGGCCGACAGTGCGCCCGACGAATACTTGACGCCGTGGTGCTCCTCGAAGCGCGACTTCAGCCCGCGCAGGATCGCAACCGTCTGCTCGACGGTCGGCTCCGTCACGTCGACCTTCTGGAAGCGCCGCGACAGCGCCGCGTCCTTCTCGAAGATGCCGCGATATTCGGTGAAGGTGGTCGCGCCGATGCACTTGAGCGTGCCCGACGACAGCGCCGGCTTCAGCAGGTTCGACGCGTCGAGCGTGCCGCCCGATGCGGCGCCCGCGCCGATCAGCGTATGGATCTCGTCGATGAACAGGATCGCGTGCGGACGCTCCTTCAGCTCCTTCAGCACCGTCTTCAGACGCTGCTCGAAGTCGCCGCGATACTTGGTGCCCGCGAGCAGCGCGCCCATGTCGAGCGAATACACCTGCGCGTTCGCGAGGATGTCCGGCACTTCGCCTCGCGTGATGCGATAGGCGAGCCCTTCGGCGATCGCGGTCTTGCCGACGCCGGCTTCGCCGACGAGCAGCGGATTGTTCTTGCGGCGACGGCACAGCACCTGCACGACGCGCTCGACCTCGGGCTCGCGACCGATCAGCGGATCGATGCGGCCGTCCTTCGCCATCTGGTTCAGGTTCTGCGTGAACTGCGCGAGCGGGGTTTCCTTCTGCGCACTCGCGTCTTCGCTTTCCGCGCTCGCATCGGTCGACTTCGCGGCTTCGCCGCCGTTCGTCTTCGCGATACCGTGCGAAATGAAGTTCACGACGTCCAGGCGCGTCACGCCCTGCTGCTGCAGGTAATAGACCGCGTGCGAATCCTTCTCGCCGAAGATCGCCACCAGCACGTTCGCGCCGGTGACTTCCTTCTTGCCGTTCGACGTCGACTGGACGTGCATGATCGCGCGCTGAATCACGCGCTGGAATCCGAGCGTCGGCTGGGTATCGACATCGTCGGTGCCCGGGACGGTCGGCGTGTTGTCGTGGATGAAATTGCGCAGGTTCTGACGTAAGTCCTCGATGTTTGCCGCGCACGCGCGCAACACCTCGGCCGCCGTCGGATTATCCAGCAGGGCCAGCAGCAGATGCTCGACCGTAATGAACTCATGGCGCGCCTGGCGTGCTTCCATGAACGCCATGTGCAGGCTGACTTCCAATTCCTGGGCAATCATGCTTCCTCCATCACGCACTGCAGCGGATGCCCGGCCTGCCGCGCATGGGTAACGACTTGCTCAACCTTGGTCGACGCGATGTCCCGCGTATAGACCCCACATACCCCTCGCCCTTCACGATGGACCTTCAGCATGATCTGCGTGGCCGTCTCGCGATCCTTCTTGAAATACTCCTGTACGACCATCACGACGAACTCCATCGGCGTGAAGTCGTCGTTCAGCAGCACCACCTTGTACATCGAAGGCGGCTTGAGCTTCTGCTGCTTGCGTTCCAGGACGGTGCTGTCCTGCTTGTCCGGGATAATCGCCATACACCCATTCTAAACAACTCGGACAGGCCCGCAATCCTGCCATTACCCGACCGACCGGCCGGCGCCCTCCCTGGTTCCCGACGACACGCAATCGTCTTCGTGCCATACGAAAGCCGGCTGCGGTGCCGGCTTTCACGCATGGCGCGGAACACGAACCGTCAGGGGGAGACCGCACCGGACCGTCGCATCCGCGTCCAGTATCCCACAAGCCGGGACGACTCGATCGCGTGTCACTCGAGCCTGGTATATGAGCCGATTATGCGACTTTTCAAGACCGCGCGCTTGGCGGCATGCTGCAAAGCAAAGCCGGAAAAACCCTGAAAATGGGTTCTTTACAACGTCCCTCTAACCGTCTAAAAATTCCTCTTGACACTCAAATAAAGAGCGCCAACAATCAAGCTGGCACTTTTTTCAATTCGCCAGTTCGTGAAATGAAAGAGGCCGAAGGTGAGCTTGTGAGGGGGGAACGGCTGCATTTTCCGGTCGTTTAGCTTTTCGAGCGTGCTCGTGGTAAGTAGCAGCGACTGTGTGACAGGGGAAGTAGGAAATGGCAACTGGTATCGTTAAATGGTTCAACGACGCGAAGGGCTTCGGTTTCATCACTCCCGACGAGGGCGGTGAGGATCTGTTTGCGCACTTCTCGGCCATCAACATGCAGGGCTTCAAGACCCTGAAGGAAGGCCAGAAGGTGAGCTTCGAGGTCGTTCAAGGCCCGAAGGGCAAGCAAGCGTCGAACATCCAGGCCGCATAAAGGCACCGGATATCGGACGAAGAAACCCGGCATTGCGCCGGGTTTCTTTTTTTCAGGCCGGCCATTCGTTAATTCGATTGGCCGGCCTTTTCGTTCAATCCCGATAATTGAACGCATATTGTCTCGTCGCACGCGCAAACCAAATGCCTGTCATTCGCGTGAAACAAATTCGACGTTTCGTTACACGACCTTCAGCGTGCCCATCATGCCGAGATCCTCGTGTTCGAGAATGTGGCAGTGGAACATGCGCTCGCCGGGCATGTCTTGCGACACGAGTATCGTCACGGTTTCGCCGCTGCGCACGTTCACGGTATCGCGCCAAGCGCGGAACGGCTCGCTCGTGCGAGCGCCATCCGATGCACGCTCTATCACCTGGAATTGCGTGCCATGCAAATGGAACGGGTGGTCCATGTCGGTCGCGTTGCGGATGTCCCAGCGCTCGATGTCGCCGCGGCGGCTCGTCAGCGTCGCGCGATGCGGCGCGTAGGTCGCACCGTTGATCATGAAGCGCATGCCCGCCGGACGGCCGTGCGCCGGGCCGTTCATCATCGCGTCCATATCCATCTCTTCGCCGAACTCGACCGTCTTGCGCGCGACCGGCTCGCGCGGTGCCGGTACCGCGCGCAGCGTCGCGGGCAGCGCACGGGCGGCCGCCGGCGCGAACGTGACGTCGGCGAGTGCCAGCGCCGGATCGGGCGGCAGGCTGCCGTGGCCGTCGTCGTGCGACATCGCCATCTTGCGCCGGTCGTATTCGGCCGCCTGCAGCACCGCGCGCGACGCACGGTCGCCGGCGCGCACCAGCAGTTCCGCGCGCTCGCCGGGCGCGAGCAGCAGCGACGTGACGTGGCGCGGCGCATCGAACAACCCGCCGTCGGTGCCCGCATGCCCGAACGTGCGGCCGTCGTCGAATGCCACACGCAGATAACGCGCACTGCAGGCATTCCACACACGCCAGCGCTCGTCGCCGGCCACGTCGATCCGCGGTCGGCGCGCGCCGTTGACCAGCGCGAACTGGCCTTCGCGGCCGTTCATCCAGTCCATCATGTCGTTCGGCGGGATCGTGCCGTCACGGGCGAGCTTCAGGTCGGACACGAACAGGTTGCGCTCGGGCCAGCCTGAGAGCGGATCGTCGGCAGCGCGCACGATGAACGGACCGGCCAGCCCGCGGAACACCTGCTCGGCCGTCATCATGTGCGGATGCGGGTGGTACCAGTACGTGCCCGCGCTGCCCTTCGGCAGCGTGAAGCGGTACACGCGCGATGCGCCCGGCACCACGGGATCGGACGGATTGCCGTCCTGATCGGGCGGCACAGGCAGCCCGTGCCAGTGGATGGTCGACGGCTGCGGCAGTTTGTTCACGAAACGGATTTCGACGGTGTCGCCTTCGCGCACGTCGATCAGCGGGCCGACGACCGGCCCTTGCGTGCCCGTGCCGAACTGCCAGAACGTCGTCGGCCGCGCGCCGCGCAGCATCGGACGCGCGACCGGCTGAGCGACCAGCGTCGCGCGCGAAACGTGCCGGCTTCGCGGCTTTCGTTCGCGAGCGTGCGCAACGATGCGAGCGGCGCGCCGGCCGGCAGCGCGTCGGGCGCCGCGAGCGCGGCCGGCGCCGGCTTGCCGTGCTGCGTGCGACCCTCCATCCCCGACATCCCGGGCATGTCGTCCATCTGAGCCATGCCGGCCATGCCCGCGTGACCGGCATGCTGCGCCCACGCGGTGCGCGTGAACAGCGATGCGGCCGCGATGCCGATGGCGTGCGACAGGAAAGTTCTCCGTATCATCAATCGTTCCTCGTTATTCGTTGTTGGTGCTGCGTCGCGCGGCCGCCGCGACGCGAAGCCTGATGCCCGCGTCATCATAGCCGCAGCCCCCGAGCGAAACGCCGCGACACCGGACGAGCGGCGATACGCCGCAGCACGCAGGCTCGTCGGACGAATCGGGCGCGGGTGCGCGACACCATCGAGCACCCGCGCGCGCCACTATTGGCACGCGCCGTATCGATGCGCGCCGAACCCGTCAGCAACCACCGCTGCCAGCCTTTCCGCTCGCTTACCCGGGCCTGTCAGCCCTCATTGCTCGCCCCGTGATCTGCACGCTGCATCCGATCGATTCGCGAATCCCCTCGATTTTTCACGATGCGGAACAAGTCTCTGCCTTATAAAAATTCGTGGTGCGAGGCACAAATTTGCCGTTTCGCGATGCCAAAAATCGTTCCGCAATACAAAATCACATAAATAACACACTGTTTTTAAACAATAATTTTTGTTTCGAGAAAGCGCTCTACGCGCACCATCGGATACGGTCGCGGACGTAGACTTTGTTCCATGCACTGACGCTTCGCCACCACGTTCGATACGGAACCCGGCGCAAGCAGCCAGTCGGGCCATAGCCGGATGAGCCGGCGGGCGGCACAACAGAATCGCTTGTGATCAGAAAGGGAGAACGGAAATGAAGGGATTTCGCTTTGGTTCAGCGCTCGGGTCGTTCTACATCCTGCCGGGTAACGGCGGCTGGGAAGCGACGTTCGGCAACGCACTGCTCGGCGCGTTCTCGTGCCCGGAAGTGGCGGCCGACCACATCTCTCGCGGCGACTGCGAACAGCCGTCCGAACTGGACACGGCCACGCTGGAAGTGCCGCACGAAATCGCCGAATGGGAAATCGTGCACGTCTGAATGACGCGCCCGCAACGAAAAACGCCCCGGGCGACCGGGGCGTTTTCATGTTCGGCGGGGCGGCGGGCCGCGAGACCCGCCGTGTCGGCTGTCGCCGTTGCCGTGGCGTGCGCGATTGCGCGGCCGGCGTCAGGCGACGGCGTCGACGATGCCGTTCAGCGTAGCGCTCGGGCGCATCGCCCGGCTCGTCAGTTCGACGTTCGGACGGTAGTAGCCGCCGATCGCCTGTGCCGTGCCCTGCGCGGCCGACAGTTCTTCCAGAATGCGCGCTTCGCTGTCGGACAGCGACTTGGCGACGCCTTCGAACTGCGCCTTCAGCGCCGCATCTTCGGTCTGCTCGGCCAGCGCCTGCGCCCAGTACAGGCACAGGTAGAAATGGCTGCCGCGGTTGTCGAGACCGCCGACCTTGCGTGCCGGCGACTTGTTCTCGTCCAGGAACTTGCCGGTCGCCTGGTCGAGCGTCTTCGCGAGCACGAGCGCCTTCGGGTTCTGGTAAGCGTGGCCGAGGTGTTCGAGCGACGCGGCGAGCGCGAGGAATTCGCCGAGCGAATCCCAGCGCAGGAAGCCTTCCTCGACGAACTGCTGCACGTGCTTCGGCGCCGAACCGCCCGCTCCCGTTTCGAACATCCCGCCGCCGGCCATCAGCGGCACGATCGACAGCATCTTTGCGCTGGTGCCGAGTTCCATGATCGGGAACAGGTCGGTCAGGTAGTCGCGCAGCACGTTACCCGTGACCGAGATCGTGTCCTTGCCCGCGCGGATGCGCTCGAGCGAGAAACGCGTCGCGTCGACCGGCGTCATGATGCGGATGTCGAGGCCGTTTGTATCGTGATCCTTCAGGTAGCGTTCGACCTTCGCGATGACCTGCGCGTCGTGCGCACGCGCCGGATCGAGCCAGAACACGGCCGGCGCGCCGGTCGCGCGTGCGCGGTTCACCGCGAGCTTGACCCAGTCCTGCACCGGGGCGTCCTTCGTCTGGCACATGCGCCAGATGTCGCCGGACTCGACCGCGTGCTCGAGCAGCACGTTGCCTGCTTCGTCGGTAACGCGCACGACGCCGTCGGCCGGGATCAGGAACGTCTTGTCGTGCGAACCGTATTCTTCAGCCGCCTGCGCCATCAGGCCGACGTTCGGCACGCTGCCCATCGTAACCGGATCGAACGCGCCGTGCTGCTTGCAGTCTTCGATCACGGCCTGGTAGACGCCCGCGTAGCAACGGTCCGGAATCACGGCCTTCGCGTCGTACAGTTCGCCGTCCGGGCCCCACATGCAGCCCGACTCGCGGATCATCGCCGGCATCGATGCGTCGACGATCACGTCGCTCGGCACGTGCAGGTTGGTGATGCCCTTGTCCGAGTTGACCATCGCGAGACTCGGGCGCAGCGCGTATTCGGCCTTGATGTCGGCTTCGATCGCTTCGCGCGTGTCGGCCGGCAGTTCCTTCAGGCGTGCGTACAGGTCGCCGATACCGTTGTTCGGGTTGAAGCCGGCCTGCGCCAGCACGTCCGCGTGCTTCGCGAGCGCGTCGCGGTAGAACACCGACACGAAGTGACCGAACAGGATCGGGTCCGAGACCTTCATCATGGTCGCCTTCAGGTGCACCGAGAACAGCACGTCCTGCGCCTTCGCGTCGGCGATCTGCGCTTCGATGAAGCTGCGCAGCGCCTTGCGGCTCATCACCGATGCGTCGATGATTTCGCCGGCCTTCACGGCCGTCTTTTCCTTCAGCACCTTCTTCACGCCGTCGGCCGTCGTGAGTTCGATCTTCACGCTGCCGGCATCGGCGATCAGCGCCGACTTTTCGCTGCCGTAGAAGTCGCCTTCGCTCATGTGCGCGACGTGTGCCTTCGACGTCGACTTCCATGCGCCCATCTTGTGCGGGTGCTTGCGTGCGTAGTTCTTGACCGACAGCGGCGCGCGGCGGTCGGAGTTGCCTTCGCGCAGCACCGGGTTCACCGCGCTGCCCTTGATCTTGTCGTAACGTGCCTTGACGGCCTTCTCTTCGTCGGTCGACGGATCTTCCGGATACGCCGGCAGCGAGTAGCCCTGCGCCTGCAGTTCGGCGATCGCGGCCTTGAGCTGCGGCACCGATGCGCTGATGTTCGGCAGCTTGATGATGTTCGCTTCAGGCTTCAGCGTGAGCTGGCCCAGTTCGGCCAGATCGTCGGAACCCTTCTGCTCCGGCGGCAGGACGTCGGCGAACGCCGCGATGATACGGCCGGCAAGCGAGATGTCGCGCGTTTCGACGGCAACGCCGGACGAGCGCGTGAAGGCCTTGACGATCGGCAGCAGCGAATAGGTCGCGAGCGCGGGCGCTTCGTCGGTGAGGGTGTAGATGATCTTGGGCGAAGTGGACATGGTGGTCAAAGCATTGCTACGTGATTGTGGGACTGGGGAGCGCCGGCGTAACCGGCGGGTAGCGACCGGGTGGGCCGCGAAAGGGGCGCGCCGGCTCAGCCGGGCGGTGGTGTTGCGAGGGCCGTCATGTTCTACCTTGCAGGGCATGCGGGCCGCATCGCGACGCCGCGGCCCGTATGCCGGACCGCCCTGCCAACAAACCTGCCATCCATGAAACGCTCCGGCGCCGGCAGTCAGCGCCGGGGCGGCCGGCCATCGGCCGGCCCACCCCGGAAGGGGTCTTACATGTTCTCGATCAGCACTTCGCCGAAGCCGGAGCACGACACCTGCGTCGCGCCTTCCATCAGACGCGCGAAGTCGTACGTGACGCGCTTCTGCAGGATGGATTTCTCCATTGCGGCGATGATCGTGTCGGCTGCTTCCGTCCAGCCGAGGTGGCGCAGCATCATTTCCGCCGACAGGATTTCCGAACCGGGGTTCACGTAATCCTTGCCCGCGTACTTCGGCGCCGTGCCGTGGGTCGCCTCGAACATCGCGACCGAATCCGACAGGTTCGCGCCCGGCGCGATCCCGATGCCGCCGACCTGCGCGGCCAGTGCGTCGGAGATGTAGTCGCCGTTCAGGTTCAGCGTCGCGATCACGTCGTATTCGGCCGGGCGCAGCAGGATCTGCTGCAGGAACGCGTCGGCGATCGAATCCTTGATGACGATCTCGTTGCCCGTCTTCGGGTTCTTCACGCGCATCCACGGGCCGCCATCGATCAGTTCGCCGCCGAACTCCTTCTGCGCGAGCGCATAGCCGGCGTCACGGAACAGGCCTTCCGTGAACTTCATGATGTTGCCCTTGTGCACCAGCGTGACCGACTTGCGATCGTTGTCGATCGCGTACTGGATCGCCTTGCGCACGAGGCGCTCGGTGCCTTCGGTCGACACGGGCTTCACGCCGATCCCCGAGGTTTCCGGGAAGCGGATCTTCTTCACGCCCATCTCGTCCTGCAGGAACTTGATGACCTTCTTCGCCTGCTCGGACCCCGCGGCCCATTCGATGCCCGCGTAGATGTCTTCCGAGTTCTCGCGGAAGATCACCATGTCGATCTTTTGCGGCTCGCGCACCGGCGACGGCACGCCCTTGAAATACTGGACCGGGCGCAGGCACACGTACAGGTCGAGTTCCTGGCGCAGCGCGACGTTCAGCGAACGGATCCCGCCGCCAACCGGGGTCGTGAGCGGCCCCTTGATCGACACCACGTATTCCTTCAGCACCTGCAGCGTTTCGTCCGGCAGCCACACGTCCGGGCCGTACACCTTCGTCGCCTTCTCGCCCGCGAAGATCTCCATCCAGTGGATCTTGCGCTTGCCCTTGTACGCGTGCGCGACCGCCGCGTCGACGACCTTGATCATGACCGGCGTGATATCGAAGCCGGTGCCGTCGCCTTCGATATAGGGAATGATCGGCTGATCGGAAACGTTGAGCGTAAAGTCCTTGTTGACGGTGATCTTGTCACCGCCCTCCGGTACCTTGATGTGCTGATACGGCATGATCGACTCCAGTGACGTGGCTGAGCAGGTGATGCTGGTCGAAACTGCGCACGCGGCGAGGCGGCCTTGCCACCCCGCGACGGCAACAGCGAGCCGCTATTCTAGCGCCCCAACCGGGGCCGGCGGCGCGAAGCGCGGCGCTGCGTATCAAGTCTTCCCCTTATGTCTTATATAAGACAGAGGACTTGCCGTTCCGTATTATGCATTAAGATTCCGCCATTTGCCATAGACCGCCCGCCCCGCTTCCCCTTGCGGCACACCGGGCACGCCGCCTCGCCATGACCCTGATCGCCCTCAACAAGCCGTTCGGCACGATTTGCCAGTTTTCCGCGCACGAGACGCGGCCGTCGCTCGGCGACTGGGTAAAAACGCCCGGCGTCTACCCGGCCGGCCGGCTCGATGCGGACAGCGAGGGCCTGCTGCTGCTTACCGACGACGGCGCATTGCAAGCGCGCATCGCGGAGCCCCGCCACAAGCTCGTCAAGCGATACTGGGCGCAGGTGGACGGCGCACCGGGGCCGGCCGACCTGAAGGCGCTGGCGCGCGGCGTCGATCTCGGCGACTACGTGACACGCCCGTGCCGCGCCGAATTCATCGAGCCGCCCGATGCACTGTGGCCGCGCAATCCGCCGATCCGCTACCGCGCCGCGATCCCGACCACCTGGATCGAGCTCGCGATCACTGAAGGCAAGAACCGGCAGGTACGCCGGATGACAGCCGCGATCGGCTTCCCGACGTTGCGTCTCGTGCGCGTCGGCATCGGCGCACTCGACATATTCACGCTGGGCATTGCACCGGGCGAAACAATCGCACTGCCGTCACGGGCACCGTGGGACGGTTTCGCGCACGGTTCGTGACCGCGCCGGCAACTTTCGATTTTTTTCGTCATCTTTTTCGTCAACCGCCTGCGAAGATCGTGCGTTAAACCACGCAGATGCCACCCTTAGCTATCCGGCATTGGCAGCCGAACGGGTATTTGCGCGTTTGCGTCACGAAAGCGACGCTTTCTTCGAATACGATTCGGCGCCCGCAGCGCAAAGAGAAATTTCTCGAAGCGTCTGTCAACCGAAAGGTGGATGGCACCGTTAGACGACATGACTCCTATTGCCGGGTCATTTGGTTAATTAACTAAAGCTGAGGAACACAACATGAACAAACTGATCGCCGCTCTGGTCGCTGGCCTCTTCGCAACGGCTGCTTTCGCACAAGCATCGGCTCCGGAAGCTGCTCCGGCTGCTGCTGAAGCTGCTTCGGCACCGGCAAAGCACGCTGCCAAGAAGCACGCTCACAAGAAGGCACACCACAAGGCAGCGAAGAAGGCTGCAGCAAGCGACGCAGCAGCACCGGCAGCTGCTTCGAACTAAGCAAGCTTGCTGTAATAACGCAGTCAAGAACACGCAGTCTTGCCGTTCTTACGGCGTTGAAAGGCAGATCACCGCAAGGCGATCTGCCTTTTTCTTTTTGTGCCCGCTTGCGCGCTTCGCGTACCATGCGGGTCTCGTTTTCCCGATAGGAGCCCTGCTGTGCGATTCTCCCTGCGCTCGTCGCTCGGCCGCCTTGCGCGCGCCGCCGTGTTTCCCGCCGCGCTCGCCGTGCTTGCACTCGGTATGCAGACCGCCAGCGCGCAAATGCCGCCCGGCGCCAAGCAGCCGAGCGAATTCCCGCGCGTGAAACTGCGCGCCGGCATGTACGTGATCGACGCGGCCGTCGCCGCGAACGACGCCGATCGCGAACAGGGGCTGATGTACCGGTCGCAGCTCGCACCGAACGAAGGCATGCTGTTCGTGTTCAACGAAAACGCCGTGCACTGCTTCTGGATGAAGAACACGCTGATCCCGTTGTCGATCGCGTTCGTCCGCGCGGACGGCACGATCACCGACATCGACGAAATGCAGGCCGAGACGACCGACAACCACTGCCCGCGCAACAACGGCGTCTATGCGCTCGAAATGAGCAAGGGCTGGTTCGCGGCGAAAGGCATCAAGCCGGGCATGAAGCTCGACGGCCTGCCGAAGTCCCAGTAACGGCCTTCGCGGCGGCACCGCCGCGCGTCGACCGAAGCCGGCCGCCCGTTGCGCGCCGGTTTTTTTTCGCCTGCCGGCGGCTGCTCCCGCCTTGATCCGGCAAACGCCGCCCGCATCTGCAAAAGCCACGCACAAGCGCTATCCTTTAAATCTCGCTTGTTTCAAGTCCGGGCCGGCGCAGTCGGCCCGCTTACGATCCGAACCACCAGGAGGTTCACGTGCCCCGCAAAACCCCCATCGAGCGCTATCGCAACATCGGGATCAGCGCTCACATCGATGCCGGCAAAACCACGACGACCGAGCGCATCCTGTTTTACACCGGTGTGAGCCACAAGATCGGCGAAGTGCACGACGGCGCGGCCACGATGGACTGGATGGAGCAGGAGCAGGAACGCGGCATCACGATCACGTCGGCCGCGACCACGGCCTTCTGGAAGGGCATGGCCGGCAACTATCCGGAACACCGCATCAACATCATCGATACCCCCGGGCACGTCGACTTCACGATCGAGGTCGAGCGCTCGATGCGCGTGCTCGACGGCGCGTGCATGGTCTACGACTCGGTCGGCGGCGTACAGCCGCAGTCCGAGACCGTGTGGCGCCAGGCGAACAAGTACAAGGTGCCGCGCATCGCGTTCGTCAACAAGATGGACCGCGTGGGCGCAGACTTCTTCCGCGTGCAGCGCCAGATCGGCGAGCGCCTGAAGGGCGTCGCGGTGCCGATCCAGATTCCGATCGGCGCGGAGGATCATTTCCAGGGCGTCGTCGATCTCGTGAAAATGAAGGCGATCGTCTGGGACGACGAAAGCCAGGGCGTGAAGTTCACGTACGAAGACATCCCCGCGAACCTCGTCGAGCTTGCGAACGAATGGCGCGGGAAGATGGTCGAGGCCGCGGCCGAAGCCAGCGAGGAACTGCTCGAGAAGTATCTGCACGACCATGAATCGCTGACCGAGGACGAGATCAAGGCCGCGCTGCGCCAGCGCACGATCGCCAACGAGATCGTGCCGATGCTGTGCGGCAGCGCGTTCAAGAACAAGGGCGTGCAGGCGATGCTCGACGCAGTGATCGACTACCTGCCGTCGCCGGTCGACGTGCCGGCGATTCTCGGCCACGACTTCGCGGATCCGGAGAAGCCGGCGGAACGTCATCCGAGCGACGACGAGCCGTTCTCCGCGCTCGCTTTCAAGATCATGACCGACCCGTTCGTCGGCCAGTTGATCTTCTTCCGCGTGTATTCGGGCGTCGTCGAATCCGGCGACACGGTGCTGAACGCGACGAAGGACAAGAAGGAACGGCTCGGCCGGATCCTGCAGATGCACGCGAACGAGCGCAAGGAAATCAAGGAAGTGCGCGCGGGCGACATCGCGGCGGCGGTGGGTCTGAAGGAGGCGACGACGGGCGACACGCTGTGCGATCCGACCAAGCCGATCATCCTCGAGAAGATGGAATTCCCCGAGCCGGTGATCTCGCAGGCGGTCGAGCCGAAGACGAAGGCCGACCAGGAAAAGATGGGCCTTGCGCTGAACCGCCTCGCGCAGGAAGATCCGTCGTTCCGCGTGCAGACCGACGAGGAATCCGGCCAGACGATCATTTCGGGGATGGGCGAGCTGCACCTCGAAATCCTGGTCGACCGGATGAAGCGCGAGTTCGGCGTCGAGGCGACGGTCGGCAAGCCGCAGGTCGCGTATCGCGAAACGGTGCGCACGACGGCGTCCGACGTCGAAGGCAAGTTCGTCAAGCAGTCGGGCGGGCGCGGCCAGTACGGGCATGCCGTGATCACGCTGGAGCCGAACCCCGGCAAAGGCTACGAGTTCCTCGACGAGATCAAGGGCGGCGTGATTCCGCGCGAATTCATCCCGGCCGTCGACAAGGGCATCACCGAAACGCTGAAGAGCGGCGTGCTCGCGGGCTACCCGGTCGTCGACGTGAAGGTGCACCTGACGTTCGGTTCGTACCACGACGTCGACTCGAACGAAAACGCGTTCCGGATGGCCGGCTCGATGGCGTTCAAGGAAGCGATGCGCCGCGCGAAACCGGTGCTGCTCGAGCCGATGATGGCGGTCGAAGTCGAAACGCCGGAGGATTTCATGGGCAACGTGATGGGCGACCTGTCGAGCCGGCGCGGCATCGTGCAGGGGATGGAGGACATCGCGGGCGGCGGCGGCAAGCTCGTGCGCGCCGAAGTGCCGCTCGCCGAGATGTTCGGCTATTCGACGTCGCTGCGCTCGGCCACGCAGGGTCGCGCGACGTACACGATGGAGTTCAAGCACTACGCGGAAACACCGGCGAACGTGTCGGAAGGCGTGATCAACGCGAAAGTGAAGTAAGCGCCGCTACCGCGGCACATCGAAGCCCGTCCGGAACCGGACGGGCTTTTTTTCGTCTGCCGAACGAATCGACGCACGCCGCCGACATCGGGCTCAGTCGGCACGCCATGCATTTTTTTCGCATGCCACAATGCATCGCGACTCGTCCGATGGAACCGTCCCGATGCCCCCGACCCCTGCCCTGCGCCGCCTGCTGATGCTGTATGCCGGCCTGATCGCCGCGAACGTCGCCGTGTGGCTATGGGCGCTCGCGGTGCTGCACGACCATCCGCTGCTGCTCGGCACCGCGGCGATCGCATACGGCCTCGGGCTGCGTCACGCGGTGGACGCCGATCACATCGCGGCGATCGACGTCGCGACGCGCAAGCTGATGCAAGACGGCCAGCGGCCGGTGACCGTCGGCCTGTTCTTCTCGCTCGGCCATTCGACGATCGTGATCGCCGCAACGCTCGGCGTCGCGGCGACCGCGTTCGCGCTGCGCGACCGGTTCGACGCGTTCCGCGACATCGGCGGCACGATCGGCACGGCGGTGTCGGCAACGTTCCTGCTGCTGCTCGCGTGCCTGAACCTGCTGATTCTGCGCGACGTGTGGCGGCGCTATCGCGGCACGCCGAAGCATGCGCACGATGCCGCGCACGTACATCGCCCGGCCGGCCTCGTGTCGCGGCTGCTGCGGCCGCTGTTTCGCTTCGTGTCGCAGAGCTGGCACATGTACCCGGTCGGCGTGCTGTTCGGGCTCGGCTTCGATACCGCCACCGAAATCGGCCTGCTCGCGATCGCTGCCGCGCAAGCGAGCCAGGGGCTGCCGATCTACGCGGTCATGCTGTTTCCCGCGTTGTTTACGGCCGGCATGACGCTGATCGATTCGACCGACAACGTGCTGATGATTCATGCATACGGATGGGCGATGGACGACCCTCATCGCAAGCTGCTCTACAACGCGAGCATCACGCTGGTGTCGGCCATCGTCGCGCTGGCGATCGGCGGGATCGAGGCCGCCGGCCTGCTCGCCGACAAGCTGTCGCTGACCGGCCCCGTGCGCGATGCGCTCGACGCGCTCGCCGAGCGCTTCGGCACGATCGGCTACGGCATCGTCGCGCTGTTTCTCGTCTGCTGGATCGCGTCGATCCTGTTCCATCGCTGGCAGCGCGCGGCCGACGCGCCGGCACGCTGACCGGCGCGTCGCATCGTTCAGAGCATTTCGAGCGCGCGCTTGCTGCGCGGCGGACGGAAATACGCGTCGAGCTGTGCACGTTCGTCGTCGCTCAGCACGAGATCGAGCGCCGCACGGTTATCGCGCACGTGTTCGATCCGCGACGCCTTCGGGATCGCGAACACGCCCGGCCGCGCGAGCACCCACGCGAGTGCGACGCGCATCACCGACACGCCGCGCTGCCGCGCGATCTCGTCGAGCGGCGAGTGCTTCGGCAGCCGCCCGTGATCGACCGGGCTGTAGGCCATCGCCGGCACCCGATGCTCGGCGAGCCATGGCAGCAGGTCGAATTCCGGGCCGCGCCGCGCGATGTTGTAGAGGATCTGGTTGGCCGCGCATGCGCCGCCGCCTGCCTCGTCGACGAGTTCGGCCATGTCGGACGTATCGAAGTTGCTCACGCCCCAGTGGCGGATCTTGCCCGCGCGCCGCAGCGCCTCGAAACCTTCGACCGTCTCCTCGAGCGGCACCGAGCCGCGCCAGTGCAACAGATACAGGTCGAGGCGATCGGTACGCAGGCGCTTCAGGCTCGCGTCGCACGCGGCGACGACACCGCGCCGGCTCGCATGATGCGGGTACACCTTGCTGACGAGAAATACGTCGTCGCGCAGGCCGCTCAACGCTTCGCCGACGAGTTCCTCGGTCGCGCCTTCGCCATACATCTCGGCGGTGTCGACCAGCGTCATCCCGAGATCGATACCTGCGCGCAATGCGGCGATCTCGTCCGCGCGGCGGCCCGGCCGCTCGCCCATTTCCCAGGTGCCCAGGCCAAGCTTCGGGATCGTCTCGCCGTCCGGCAAGACGACCGTGGCGGTCGTGTCTGTCATGCGCTCCTCGTTGCGGGTTCGTGGCCGCATCGCGGCCGAAGCATCCAATACGACGCCAGGTTCTCTCTACTGATCTGATGTAACGCGCGGACGAATGCGCGAAATCGCTCGCCGTCGAACGGGACCGGCGACGCACCGCGCCGCCGTGCGCGGCGATTTCGGGCATTGCCGTGGATGGCTGTTGAATCCGGCGTTGCCACGACAACCTGCTACGCGCGCAACGCGGCGACCGGCCGTTCTCGTGACAATGCATGCGCGTTACGTGGATAAACAGAACCCTAGTGTAGTCAATCGGCGCGCGACCCACCTGTTACACGGCAAAAACCGGCTATTAACGGCGCAGCATGATGACTTAGAATGGCCGGCAACCTGATCGATACGCATCCCATGAAGGCACCCACGGACGACCGCTGGCAGGACCTGCGCCCCGACCCCGACAACGACACGCCGCTCTACCTGCAGCTCACCCGCAAGCTCGGCGACGCGATCCACGACAATCGCTGGGCAGCCGGCGAAGCGCTGCCGTCCGAACGCGTACTGTCCGAAGCGCTCGGCGTATCGCGCATCACCGCGCGCAAGGCGATCGCGCTGCTCGTCGAGCAGGGGCTGATCCGCCGCACGCAGGGCGCGGGCAACTTCATCCAGCCTCGCTACGAGGATCCGCTGTCGCGGCTGTCGAGCTTCAGCGAAATGCTCGAGCGCCGCGGCTTCAAGCCGAGCTCGCAATGGCTCGAGCGCGAAATCCAGCCGGCCAACCGCGACGAAGTCATCCAGCTCGGCTTGTCGCCGGCCGCGTCGGTCACGCGGCTCAAGCGTCTGCGCCTGGCCGACGGCATCGTGATGGCCGTCGAGAACTCCACGTTCCCCGCCACGCTGATTCCCGATCCGCAGGCGATCGGCGGTTCGCTGTACAGCTATCTCGAAGCACGCGGCACGCCGATCGTGCGCGCGCTGCAGCACTTTCGCGCCGTCAACGCGACCGACGATATCGCACGGCAGATGGGCATCGCGCCGCACGACGCGCTACTGCTGATCACGCGGATCGGCTATACGGCCGATCAGCGCGCGATCGAGCTGACCGATACCTACTGCCGCAACGACTACTACGACTTCGTCGTCGAACTGCGCAAGTAACGACCGTCGCGCCGGCTGTATCGCCGGCGCTCACAGCCAGCGTGCTTCGTCCGTGCCGAGCGGCACCGGCGGCCGCGCAAATCGCGGCGGCGTCGCCGACAGGTGCTCGGCAGGACGCACGGCATCGAGCGTGCCGAACGGCGACGCCGTCCGGTCGAGCCGGTCGCGTACGTCGTCGAGCGTCAGGTCCGGCGCGCGCAGGCCGTCCGGCACCATGCCGAGCGATTGCAGCCAGCGCCCCGTCTGCGCGAGCGACAGCCGCACGTGCCAGCTTCCTCCTTCCGTCGCACGGCGCGCGAGCGCGATCATCGCGCCGAACGCCGCGAGATAACCCGTCGCATGATCGAGCGCCTGGCACGGCAGGTGGCGCGGCCCGTTCTCGTGCGCGGCGTGCTGCTCCTGCCATGCGATGCCGCTCGCCGACTGCACGAGGCTGTCGAAGCCGCGCCGCTTCGACCACGGCCCCGCATGGCCGTACGCCGACACCGATACGCAGACGATGCCGGGCCTCAACTCGGCCAGCGCCTGCGGCGAGAACCCGCGCGCCGCGAGCGCTCCCGGGCGATAGGCTTGCAGGAATACATCGGCGTCGCGTGCGAGATCGCGCAGCGCGGCGACGCCCGCCGTCTCGCGCAGATCGATCCACGTCGAGCGCTTGCCGCGCCCGTTGTCGATCACGAGCGATGCGATGTTCGGCAGGTGCGGGCCGTTGACGAGCAACGTCTGTGCGCCGTGCGACGCGAGCGTGCGGCCCGCGACCGGCCCCGCGATGATGCGCGTGAGATCGAGCACGCGTACGCCCGCAAGCGGTTGATCGGGCTCGCCGCGACCGATCGCCTCGACGGGCGCATCGCCGATCCGTTCGATCTCGAACAGCGGCAGCGATGCGATCGCGCGCGCCTGGTCGTGCGCCGCCCATTCCCCAGGTGTTCTGATCAATGCCGCGCAGAGGCCGGCCTCGGCCAGCGCGGTATCGAGCGTCGCGCCGTCCCACGTGCGGATCGCCGCGGCGACATCGTCGCGCTGCGGGCCACAGCCGAGCACGTCGAGAATCCCGTGCAGATGATGCGGAAAGTTCGCGTGCAGCTGGATCCAGCGACCGTCGCGCGTGTCGTAGAAACCCGTCACCGGATGACGCGGATCCGGCGCCGGGCCATCGTCCACGCGCAGATAGCGTTCGCTGCGAAACGCGACGAGCGCATCGCGCACCGACACGTCGACGCGCTGTGCGACACCCGTGCGCAGCCGGTGGCATTCGGCCGCCGCGAGCCCGACTGCCGCGATCGTCGATGCGGCCAGCGTGCCGACCTGGAACGTCGACGGCAACGTCGGGTCCTGCCCTGTCACGGTCGCGCGGGCAAGGGCGCCAGGCTCGCCGTGCGCGAGTTGCCACAGATGGATCAATGCGAGTTCGGGTGTCATGGTGTAAGCGGGCGATTGAGGAGACGGAATCGAGTCTAGAATTCGCAGCAGGTGCGATCAATCTTGATAGCGCAAATCAATGCATAACGAATAGTTGTAACCGGGCCGCGCTTCATGCGCCCCGACAGGAGCGATCGGCATGACGTCCCTCAGCGCGCCCGAAGCGGCCGGCATCCTCGGTGTCAGCGTGAGCACCCTCTATGCGTATGTGAGCCGCGGCCTGCTGCGCTCGCTGCCCGACGGCGCGAGCAAGCGCCGCCTCTACGACGCCGACGAAGTGCGCCTGCTCGCGCGCCGCCGCGCCGATGCGAAGCGCGCGGGCGGCGTGGCCGAACGCTCGCTCGACTGGGGTGTACCGGTGCTCGAATCGCGGATCACGCAGATCGCCGACGGCTGCCTGCGCTATCGCGGCGCCGATGCGATCGCGCTCGCCCGCGACGCGACGCTCGAGGAAACGGCCGCGAGATTATGGGATTGCCCGCCGGCGCGCCTCGCAGCCGCATCGCTGGCGGCGGCCGGTTTCGATACCGTGCAATGGGACGGATGGGCACGCCGCTGGGCGCATCTCGCACCGCTCGAGCGCACGCTCGTGCTGCTTCCGGCCGCGGCCGCATCGCTGCCGCGCCTGTGGGCGCAGGGGCGCGACGCGCAGATCGAAGCGGCCTCGCTGCTGCTGCGCATCGCGACGGCCGCGCTGGCCGGCATCGCGCCGGACGACACACCCGTGCATCGACAACTCGCGAACGCATGGCGCATCCGGCGGCGCGACGAAGCCGACCTGCTGCGCCGCGCGCTCGTGCTGTGCGCCGATCACGAGCTGAACCCATCGACCTTCGCGGTACGGTGCATCGCGTCCACCGGCACGCACCTGTTCGGCGCGATCGCGGGCGGGCTCGCCGCGCTGTCCGGCCCGCGCCACGGCGGCGAGACGTTCCGTGCGGGCGCACTGCTCGACGAAGCAGCGCGCGCCGCCGATCTCGACCGCTACCTTGCGCTGCGTCTCGCACACGACGAGCGCGCGGACGGCTTGCGCACGATGCTGTCCGGTTTCGCACATCCGCTCTATCCCGACGGCGATCCGCGTGCGCGCGCGTTGCTCGACGCACTGCATGCCGTGTTGCCCGAGCGGCCGGCGTTGCGCGCGGCCCGTGCGCTCGCCGCGCGTGTCGAAGCGGCGACCGGCTGGCGGCCGGCGATCGATTTCGCGCTCGCGGTCCTGGAGCGCACGCTCGCACTGCCGGGCGGCGCCGCCTTCACGCTGTTCGCGGCCGGCCGCACCGCGGGCTGGATCGCGCACGCGCTCGAACAGTATGCGGACGGCAAGCTGATCCGGCCCCGTGCGCGCTACGTCGGCAGCGACGCGCCCGCCTGAGCGCGGCCGCCGCGCCAGGCGGCGAACGTGCGCCGCCATCCAGGCGCGACCTGCACGGCCGGCGCCGGCTGCGGGCCGAACGAGAACACCGCGCCGCCCGCCGCCGCACTGATCCACACGCGCATGCCGGGCAGCAGTGCCAGCGATTCACCGGCGTGCAGCCAGTGATCGTCGAGGCGACCTTCGACCGTCACCCACAGGTCGCCGTCCGCGACCACCAGCGCGGTGCGATCGACGATGCGCCACCGCCCGGCCGGCTCGTTGCCGTCCATCTCGTAGAGTCGCAGTTCGCGCATGGCCGCCTCCGGATCGCGTGGGTTCGATGACGCCAGTATTTCGGACGGCGGCAGCACACGGACAGGTACGCCTGCAAACAGTTTCGACTGAACTGTACTGGTCTGTCGGTGAATCGGTATCCGGCCGAAGCCGCAGCCAGGCGATTGGGCGCGCCCCTCGATGGGGGCCGATCCTGCGTGCCACGGCGGCTTTGCCTACAATGTCTGCTGTCCCGCGCCACCGGTCCGTCCCCATGTTCCAACGCCCGCCCGCCGCCGCTCCCGGCGAAAAGAACCTCACCGTGATGCTCTGGCTCGTTGCGACGGGCTTCTTCATGCAGACGCTCGATGCGACGATCGTCAACACGGCGCTGCCGTCGATGGCAGTGAGTCTCGGTGAATCGCCGCTGCGGATGCAGTCGGTCGTGATCGCGTACTCGCTGACGATGGCGGTGATGATCCCAGTCTCGGGCTGGCTCGCGGACACGTTCGGCACGCGGCGCGTGTTCTTCAGCGCGATCCTGGTGTTCTCGCTCGGTTCGCTGCTGTGCGCGAACGCGCATACGCTGCAGCAGCTCGTCGTGTTCCGCGTCGTGCAGGGTGTCGGCGGTGCGATGCTGCTGCCGGTCGGACGGCTCGCGGTGCTGCGCACCTTCCCGGCCGAACGCTACCTGCCCGCGCTGTCGTTCGTCGCGATTCCCGGGCTGATCGGCCCGCTGATCGGGCCGACGCTCGGCGGCTGGCTCGTGAAGATCGCGTCGTGGCACTGGATCTTCCTGATCAACGTGCCGGTCGGGGTCGCCGGCTGCATCGCGACCTTCTACTCGATGCCCGATTCTCGCAACCCGGCCGTCGGCCGCTTCGACCTGAAGGGCTATCTGCTGCTGACGATCGGGATGGTCGCGATCTCGCTGTCGCTCGACGGCCTCGCCGACCTCGGGATGCAGCACGCGGCCGTGCTGGTGCTGCTGATCCTGAGCCTCGCGTGCTTCGTCGCATACGGGCTGTACGCGGTGCGCGCGCCGCAGCCGATCTTCTCGCTCGAGTTGTTCAAGATCCATACGTTCAGCGTCGGGCTGCTCGGCAACCTGTTCGCGCGGATCGGCAGCGGCGCGATGCCGTACCTGATTCCGCTGCTGCTGCAGGTGAGCCTCGGCTATTCGGCATTCGAGGCCGGGCTGATGATGCTGCCGGTCGCGGCCGCCGGGATGTTCTCGAAGCGGCTCATCACGCGGCTGATCACGAAGCACGGCTACCGCAAGGTGCTGCTCGCGAACACGATCATGGTCGGCGCGATGATGGCGAGCTTCGCGCTGATGCGCGACACGGTGCCGGTATGGGTGAAGGTCGTCCATCTCGCGCTGTTCGGCGGTTTCAACTCGATGCAGTTCACCGCGATGAACACGCTGACGCTGAAGGATCTCGGCACCGGCGGCGCAAGCAGCGGCAACAGCCTGTTCTCGCTCGTGCAGATGCTGTCGATGAGCCTCGGCGTCACGGTCGCGGGCGCGCTGCTCGCGACCTTCACCGGCATGCTGCGCACGGTGACGCCGAGCAACACGCTGCCCGCGTTCCATGCGACGTTCATCTGCGTCGGGATCATCACGGCCGCGTCCGCGTGGATCTTCGCGCAGCTCGCGCCGGAAATCCGCGGCCGCGCGTACAAGACCGACCCGTCCGAACGCGCATGACGCGCGGCGCGCACCACGGCAGACGCCACGCCGGCGCGCCACGCACCACGACGGTGCGGCGCGCCCGCCGCGCACCGCAGCCAGCCGCCGCGACGGGCCGCCGCACGGAGCCCGATGCCGCGCATGCTTCTTGCTGCCCTATTCTGTAGGTAAACTGGCAGTCTTCTTTCGGCCGACATCATGAGCATGATCGACATCGATCCCCCCGGCTTCCAGCCGCCCCGCCCCGTCGCCGGCGACGACGGCAAGCGGCGCACCGTGCTGTACGGCGCGTACACCGTGTTCAGCGTGTTTCAGCCCGTTTTCTCGGTGTCGCACCGCCGCGCGATCGGCTATCACGCATCGCTGCGCGCGCACGACGAGGAAAGCCGCCAGGTCGCATCGCACGAGGTCTTCACGCAGGCGGCGCGGCGCGGCGACCTGCTGGAGCTCGGCCGGCTCGCCGAATCGCTGCATCTGGGCAATTTCCACGCGTTCGACAGCCATGACGAATGGCTCTTCCTGAGCCTGCATCCGGCCGCGCTGATGGACACGATCTACGGCGACGCGCTGCTCGCGAACCTGAAGGCGCTCGGCCTGCCGCCGCACCGCGTGGTGCTCGAAGTGCCCGAACAGGCGGGCGGCGAGACGCCGCGCTATGCGGCGATCGTCGACGGGCTGCGCAAGGCCGGCTTCCTGATCGCGCTCGGCGGCTTCGGCGCGAAGCATTCGAACATCGACCGCGTGTGGCATCTGCATCCCGACATCGTCTCGCTCGACCGCGGGATCCTCGCACAGGCGAGCGAGCACTCGCACCTCGAGCGCGTACTGCCCGGGCTCGTGTCGCTGCTGCACGAATCCGGCCAGCTCGTGCTGATGGGCGGCCTCGCGACCGAGCGCGACGCGTTGATCGCGCTCGAATGCGACGTGGATTTCGTGCAAGGGCAGTACTTCGCCGGGCCGAGCGTCGACCCGGTACAGCCGCAGGCCGCGGCCGGCTGCATGGATACGCTGTCGGCCGCGTTGCGGCTGCGCGTCGCGCAGCGCGAGCGCACGCAGGCGGCACGCCTGGCGCCGTACATCGCCGCGCTGGAGGAAGCGAGCCGCAAGCTCGCCGCAGGCGAGCCGCTGCTCGATGCGGCCGCGGCGGTGCTCGGGCTGCCGGAAACCGCGCGCTGCTTCCTGCTCGACGCGTCCGGCCGCCAGATCGGCGACAACGTGCTCGCGCGCGGCAGCGTCTCGCAGCGGGCCAAACGGTTCCGGCCGCTGTTGCATTCCGAAGGCGCGAGCTGGGAGCGCCGGCCGTACTTCATCCACGCGATGCGCGCGCCGGGCCGCGTGCACGTGACGCCGCCGTATCTGTCGATCAACGAGGCGCACCTGTGCGTGACCGGCTCGGTCACCGCACCGGCCGCGACCGGCATGCAGGTGCTCTGTGTCGACATCAACTGGGAAGCGGCGCTCAACCGCGAATGAGGGTGGGCGCCGCGCTCATGCGGCGCCACCGGCAGCGGGGCCTGCGTCGGCCTTGCGCGCGATCAGCCGGTGCACGCGCTTGCCGGACGACGCATTGACCACCTCGTGCTCGTCGATCACCTGCATGCCGGCGCCGAGCGCCGCATGCATCCGTGCCGAATCGAGCGGCGTGTACAGACGGCCGCGCTCGTCGCGCAACGCGCCGTTTCCGGCCACCCGCCAGCTGAGATACAGCGTGCCGCCGGGCACCAGCAGCGCGGCCAGCCGTGCAGCGGCAGCGGCCGCATCCGCCTGTTCGAGGTGCATCACGACCGTTTCGCACAGCACGTTGCGAAACACGCCGGACGGCACGCCGGCCAGCGCCGGCAGCGCGGCCAGCTCGAATGTCAGGTCGGGATGGCGCCGGCGCGCCTCGTCGAGCAGCGCGGCGCTCGCATCGTAGCCACGCACGTCGAATCCGCACGAAGCGAGCCACGCCGTGTCGCGCCCGGCGCCGCAGCCGACGTCCGCGGTCAGCCCCGGCGAGAAATGCTGCTCGAGCAGCGCGTACATGTCGTCGGGCGCGGCCTGGTCGAGCCAGTCCTGCGCATATTGCGCGGCATGGGCTTCGTAGGCATCGAGAGTCGGGCGATCCACCATGGTGATTGCTCCGCGTACGCGTCCGGTCTGGTGACGCACTCCGCATCTTAGCCGTTGTGCATCGTGCGTGGCGTGGCGCGCGGGCGCAGGCCTTCCGGGAACGCGCCCTCGCCGTTACGCCGCCCGCCTCGTGCTCATGTGCGGCGCATGCGCGGACAGCTCCGCCCACAGCGCTTCGCCATGCCAGGCCGGGCGCGCTGCCGCCGCTTCGGCGGCGTGAACGAGCGCGCACAGCCGCGCATTGACGGGCGCCTGCGCGCCGAAGCGCGCGGCCAGCCGTACGATCTCGCCGTTGATCCACTCGACTTCGGTGGCGCGGCGCGCGGCGAGATCGTCGGACATCGACGAGCGCGCGAGCGGATCGATCGCGAGCATCCGGCCACAGAGCGCACGAAACACGGGATCGGGCAGCCCCAGCACCGCGGGAAGCCATGCGCTCGGCAACGGCGTCAGCCGTGCCGGCCGGATCGCGGCGTGCGCGAGCCAGTGCAGGGCTTCGCGCTGCGCAAGCGCCAGGCAGCGCCGGTACGCGCGCTGCGAGAGTTCGTCGTGCAGTGGCAGGTTCGCCAGCGCATTGACGGCATTGTTCAGGTTCAGCAGCAGCTTAGCCCATTGCACCGCGCGCATGTCGCGGTGCAGCGCGAGCGGCAGTCCGGCTCGGGCAAATGCGTCGGCGAACGGCTGCAGCGCGGGCGACGCATCGGCCGCGAGCACGCCGGCCGAGCCCTGGTGGAACGCGCCCGGCCCGCGCTCGATCACGTTGAACGGCACCATGCCGGTCAGCACGGTCGCTTGCGGCAGCGCGTCGCGCAGCACGTCGGCGTTGTGCAGGCCATTCTGGAAACTGATCACGACCGTGCCGGGCCGCAGCACGCCGGCCAGTTGCGCCGCCGCCTCCTGCGTCACGGCCGACTTCACCGCGACCAGCACGAGCCGCGCCGCCGCCGCCACGGCCGGATCCGTCGAAAACGCGATGTCCCCCGCCACAAGCCGCCCGCGCTAGCCGCGCCGGT
>NZ_JAGIXF010000200.1:0-2518 GCF_021483755.1 Burkholderia sp. WTPI3
ACCCCCCATCGCCAGAACGCTCTCGCCCTCGCAGCCGTCCCGCCTCTGCACCCCGCACAAAGCAAAACGCCACGGCATGCCGTGGCGTTGTTCCTCTACCGCGTCGCGCCGCGATCCGGCGTGTCCGGATTGGGCCGGTCAGTGGTGCACGTCGGCCGGGCGTCCGTCGAAGTCGTGTCCGGCACGGCGGATGTCACAACGTGCGTCCTTCTCGCCTTTCACGCCGTTGAACACGATGTTCAGAATCACCGAGGTCGCCGACGCGAGCAGGATGCCGCTGTGCAGGATCGGTGCGAGTGCCGGCGGCAGCTTCGAGAAGAAGTGCGGCGACACGACCGGCACGAGGCCCATGCCGACGCTCACGGCGACGATGAACAGGTTGTGCGTGTTGTTCACGAAGTCGACCTTCGACAGCACCTTGATGCCGTTCGCGGCCACCATCCCGAACATCACGATGCCCGCGCCGCCCAGCACGAACGGCGGCACCGATGCGACGACCTGCGCCATCTTCGGGAACAGGCCGAGCAGCACCAGGATCACGCCGCCCGTCGCGCAGACGAACCGGCTCTTCACGCCCGTCACGCCGATCAGGCCGACGTTCTGCGAGAACGACGTATGCGGGAACGAGTTGAAGATGCCGCCGATCAGCGTGCCGAGACCGTCGACGCGCAGGCCGCGCACGAGACGCTCCTGGTTGACCGGACGGTCGACCATGTCGCCGACTGCGAGGAACATCCCGGTCGATTCGATGAACGTGACGAACATCACCGTGACCATCGTCGCGATCGACAGCGGGTCGAAGTGCGGCCAGCCGAAGTGGAACGGCATCACGATGCCGACCCACGGGGCGTGCGCCACGCCGTCGGTATTCACGCGGCCGATCGCGAACGCGATCACGAAGCCGGCGACGATGCCGAGCAGCACCGAGATGTTCGCGACGAAGCCGCGGCCGAACTTGTTGATCAGCAGGATCAGCGTGAGCACGAGCAGCGACAGGCCGAGGTAGACGGGGCTGCCGTATTCTGGGTTGCCGACGCCGCCGGCCGCCCAGTTGATGCCGACTTCCATCAGCGACAGCCCGATCACCGCGATCACGGTGCCGACGACGACCGGCGGGAAGAATCGCAACAGCTTGCCGATCATCGGCGCGAGCACGATGCCGATGATGCCGGCCGCGATCGTTGAACCGAAGATGTCGAGAATGCCGAGGCCGGGGTTGGTGCCGATCGCGATCATTGGGCCGACTGCCGCGAACGTGCAGCCCATGATGACGGGCAGGCGGATCCCGAAGATCCACAGGCCGAGCGTCTGGATCAGCGTTGCGATGCCGCACGAAAACAGATCGGCGCTGATCAGAAACGCGATCTGGTCTTTCGGCAGCTTCAGCGCGCCGCCGATGATGAGCGGCACGGCGACAGCGCCGGCGTACATGACGAGGACGTGCTGGAGACCAAGCGTTACAAGCTTGCCGGTCGGCAGCACCTCATCGCACGGATGGACCGTGTTCGATTGCATCTGTCTCACTCCATGATCTTGTTTTCGGGGTGATACGAAGTTATGCGGAATGCACCATCGCAACAAGAGCGCTGGGTTCTATTCCGTTCTTTGCTGGTTCGATATGCCATTTCGGCATGAAACGGGGTGTCGATCATCGGGAAACTGCCGCAGGAGTGAGGTTCACCGGTTTTATAGCCCTCCAAAATAGTGCGGACCCCCGAGTCAAATATAGGCGGCTTTATGGTGTGTATCGCGCATGCGGCATAGTGGCAAAATCGACCTGCGAAAAATCGTGCCGGGTTAACCCGCGAGCGGCCGTTTTTGCCATCAAGGTGCACCCGGGTGCCACCCGTCGGTCGCGGCCGCGTTTTAGCGTCGTCGATGGGCAAATTCGCCGCGTAAATCGGGGCGCGTATCGCGATCCCGCTATCATCGATATCCGTTCATTCGAATATCGCCTTCCCGTCATGCGCCTGCTCGGAATCGACCTCGGCACCGGCTCTGTCAAACTCGTCACGCTCGATGCCGACGGCATCGAGCGTGCGGTCGCGAGCGAACCCTATTCGTTGTCGTCGCCGCAGCCGGGCTGGGCGGAAATCTCGCCGCACGTTTGGTGGGATGCACTGGCGCGCGCCGCCGCGAAATTGCCGGCCGGCGAGCGCGAGCAGGTCGTCGCGATCGGTTTCTCCGGCCAGATGCATGGCGTCGTGCTGATCGACGCGGCCGGGCAGCCGGTGCGGCCCGCGCTGCTCTGGCCCGATACGCGTGCGGTGCGCGAAGCCGATGCAGCCACCCGGCCCGACGCCGGTTTGCCCGTCGCTCCGAACCCCGTCGCGCCCGGCATGGCGGGGCCGCTGTTGCGCTGGCTGGCCGAACACGAGCCGCAGTCATTGCGTGCCGCGCGCTGGGCCGTGCAGCCGAAGGACTGGCTGCGTATCGCGCTGGGCGGCGACGTTGCGGCCGATCCGAGCGACGCGTGCGCGACCGCGCTGGCGACACCGGACGGCGCCTGGGACGCACC
>NZ_JAGIXF010000201.1:0-2435 GCF_021483755.1 Burkholderia sp. WTPI3
TCGCGAACGGCCCGGCGGCGCTCGGGCAGGCGGCCGGCACGTTGTCGGGCACCGCCGGCTCGCTGCTGTCGACGGGCACCAATGCGACGACTGCGGTCGTCAATGCGGTCGGCACGACGCTGGGCACGGCGCTCGGCTCCGTGCCGGGCCTGTCGGGCGCGTCGCACTCGGGCGGCGGCTCGGCGAACAACCTGCTCGCACCGGTGTCGACGCTGCTTCAGTCGGTGACGGGCGCACTGCCGAAGTAACCTGCGCGAACGCGGGGCGGCGACGCATCGTCCGCCGAGCGAACCAGGGCGCGCAACGCGGCATGACAGCAATGTCATGCCGCGTTTTCTTTGGATCCCCGATTGCTTGTGCCGGATCACCGGCCGGTGCGCGGTCGCCGCCGGCCATCGTGCGATGTCGTGGAATGTCCGGTCTCGCACATCCCGTTCGCAGCGGGATAATGGACGCGACGAAGTCGAGCGTTCGATCCGGCGGTGCGGTGGTGTCAGGCCACGCCCAGGAGAGCGGGAATGAAGACGATGCAGCGCGTGGTCGCGCGGCGGGTGACGGAAGCGCTGCGCAGCGTCGAAGGGAACCCGGCCGACGAGGATTGCGTGGCGTGCGGCGTGCTGCGGGGCCGCGCAGCGGGCATCCGGATTGCGCACGGGAACTGTGCTGCACTCGCGCCGGTACCGGTCGGATGCAAACCGGCCTTCGCGCCGCCCGGTGTCGACATCGACGCGCGGCAGGCCGGCATCGCGCCGCACGCGGGAGCGGATGCGGCACCGCGTACCTTCCGCTTCATCGCGGCGGAGCGCGGCGGCTTCGCCTGCCATTTCACGCATCGGCTGCCGTTCTTCGGCGGCCGTCGCGAGCGCGGCATCGAACGCGCGTTCGACGTCGAGGCGGCGCCATGATCGCCGCATTGCTGGCCGCGAGCCTGATAGGAGCGAGCATGACAGCCGATCCCGTGACCGTCGCGCAGGCGCATTTCGACCACGTCCAGTCGTACCGCGCGACGATTCGCGCGTCGGGGAGAAGCGGCGAGCGCACCGAGATTCACTACGCGTACCTGAAACCCGGCTTCGTCCGGATGGATTTCGTGTCGCCCCACCATGGCGCGGTGCTCGCCTACGATCCCGGCGAAGGCAAGGTCCGGCTGCGTCCGTTCGGCGAACATGCACCGCCCGCGCTGACGCTGTCGCCGTCCAATCCGCTCGTGCGCGATCGCAGCGGCCACCGTGTCGACCACTCGGACGTCGGCGCGCTGCTGCGCAACGTCCATGCGCTGCAGCAGGGCGGTGCGACGGTGACCGGGGGCGAGGAAACCGTCAGCGGCCGCACCGCGCTGCGCGTATCGGTGACGGGCGCGCCCGCGCATGCGATCCACGGCGTGCATCGCTACGAGCTGTGGCTCGACACCGAGGACGGCTTCCCGTTGAAGGTCGTCAGTTTCGCGGATGGCGACGGCGAGCCGCTCGAAACCGTGACGCTCGACGACGTCGAGATCGACGTCGCGTTTCCCGCACGCTTTTTCGCGCCCTGATCGCGCGTCATGCGCGCACGACACGACACGCCGGAGGCTGCATGGCGGAATACCGGTTTTCGACGACGTGGCGCGTGGATGCGCCGCTCGCGGTCGTCTGGGAGGCGATTTACCAGGTCGACCGCTGGCCGGACTGGTGGAAGAGCGCCGTGCGGACCGTCGAGATCGAGCGCGGCGACACACGAGGCGTCGGCTCGCTGCAGCGGTACACCTGGAAGGGGGCGTTGCCGTACCGGCTGACCTTCGACATGCGCGTGCTGCGCATCGAGCCGCCGCACGTGCTCGAAGGCCGCGCGAGCGGCGCGATCGAAGGCGACGGGTGCTGGTCGTTCGGCGCCGATGGCACGCGCACCGTCGTGCGCTACGACTGGCACATCCGCACCCGCGAGCGCTGGATGAACTGGCTGGAGCCGGTTGCGCGCCCGCTGTTCAGATGGAATCACGACGTCGTGATGCGCGAAGGCGCGAAAGGCCTGGCGCGCCGGCTCGGTGCCGAAGTCGAAACGGACGGCCGCACCTTCCGGCCGGCCGCGGGCGCGGACTGCGCCGACGTGTGAGCCCGGCGCGCCGGTCAGCGCGCGTACGCCATCACCGCACCGTCGACGACGAGTGCGACGCGCTCGCCGACGGCCGGACACCGATGCCCCGGCACGCGCGCGCGCACGAGGGTGTCGGCAGCGGCGTCGAGCCGCACGAGCACGTCGGCGTCCTGCCCGGCGAACTGCGTGGCTTCCACCCGCGCGGCGTGACTGCCCGCGGTGCCGGCAGGCGCGGCGGGCGCGATGCCGATCTGTTCCGGACGCAGCATCGCCGCTGCCGGCCCGTCCGGCAGCGGTGCGACGAGCGGCAACTCGCCGAGCACGCACCCGATGCCCCCGTCCCCCACCCGGCCCGCGAGCGC
>NZ_JAGIXF010000202.1:0-2141 GCF_021483755.1 Burkholderia sp. WTPI3
GGGGGTGTACTTCGGGGCTTCGCCATGGCTGGTTAGCCTGGCAGTGCGCATACTTTAGACCCATGATTGATCTCAATAAATGAAAATAATTGGATTATGCTATTGTCGCGGGGCGGCGTAAAGGAGCCGGGGATGGGCGGCGTAATGGCGCCAGCAGAACCGGGGGTAAAACGCGGATTCGAACGGTTTCAAGGTTGCGGTTTTTTGCCGTTTTTGGCAACTGCATTTTGAGGGGGATCTGGCATCGGTTTCGGGGTGCGGTAACTGTTGACCTGCCCCCTGCAAACAGGGCCAGCCGGAGTCTAGTAAAGTTCGTTTTCGGAGAAGAAGACGAACATGAAGAAGCGCTTTACGGAACAGCAAATCATCGGGTTTCTGAAGGAAGCCGAGGCCGGTATGCCGGTCAAGGAACTGTGCAGGAAGCACGGGTTCAGTGATGCGTCGTTCTACACTTGGCGTGCGAAGTTCGGCGGCATGGAGGTCTCGGAAGCCCGCCGGCTCAAGAACCTCGAGGTGGAGAATGCCCGGCTGAAGAAGCTGCTGGCCGAAGCAATGCTCGATATGGAAGCGTTGAAGGTCGTCGTCAAGGGAAAGCCCTGAGCCCGCAAGCCAAACGCGAAGCAGTATCGGCGATTCGGGGGAAGGTCAACATCTCCGAGCGCCGCGCCTGCCGGCTTGTCGGGCTTTCTCGCAGCGTGCTGCATTACGACGCGAAGCCAGACCACGAGAATGAGGTGCTAGCGGCGCGTCTGGTGGAGTTGGCGCACGAACGTCGTCGATTCGGTTACCGCCGACTGCATGCCCTGGTGGAGCGCGAAGGCACGCACGCCAATCACAAGCGCATCTATCGCCTGTACCGTGACGCAGGGCTGGCTGTGCGGCGCCGTCGCAAGCGCCACGGCGTAATGATTGAGCGCGAGCAACTGGCATTGCCAGGCGCACCCAACGAGGTGTGGTCAATCGATTTCGTGATGGATGCGCTTTCCAACGGCCGGCGCGTGAAGTGCCTGACCGTCGTCGACGATTTCACGAAAGAGGCTGTCGACATCGTCGTCGACCATGGTATCTCAGGTTTATATGTCGCTCGGGCATTGGACCGTGCAGCTCGCTTCCGTGGCTATCCCAAGGCGGTGCGAACAGACCAGGGACCCGAATTTACGAGCCGCGCGCTTGACCAGTGGGCATATGCGAACGGCGTCACTCTGAAGTTGATTCAGGCGGGCAAGCCAACGCAGAATGCGTACATCGAATCGTTCAACGGCAAATTCCGCGACGAATGCCTTAACGAGCACTGGTTCACGACGCTCGCGCACGCTCGGGCTGTCATCGCGGCATGGCGTCAGGACTACAACGAGCAACGGCCGCACAGTGCACTGAACTACCTTGCGCCGTCAGAGTTTGCGGCGAAACATCGGGCAACCGCGGATGCTCCTGCCGCTTTCCAGGAGCTGGTTTAAAGGGACTTTGCTAGAAGCCCATTGGCCCTATTGAAGGGGGCAGGTCAGCCGACCGGCTGCTGGTGCAGTTGCAGCGCCTGGTCGATGCCGGCAATACCGTAGTGATGATCGAGCACGACATGCGTGCGGTGGCCCAAGCCGACTGGGTGATCGACGTAGGGCCAGGCGCGGGCGCTGCCGGCGGCAGCATCGTGGTGGCGGGTTCCCCTCAGCAGGTGGCCCGAAAGTCTGGCAGCCGAACCGCTCCGTTCCTTGCACGGGAGTTGGCGCGGGCCGAGTAGCTTAGTTCGCCAAATGTTGCCAGCTTCGCGGGGCATTGATCGTCGCCACACGGAGGTGACGGTCGCTGCCCGAGTCGCGTCATCTGCTCTGGCTGGCTACGGCGCCATCACCATGGCCAACGCGCTCAAAAGGACCGTGTCTACGTTGCCTACCCAGTTGTGTCAGTCATTGACTAGGGATCGTGGCAAGGCATCAGGGCTGGCTTGAATCGGGGCCGAAGGATTACGCTCTCAGCCCCATCATTGCTGGTCAGACAGTTACCACGATCTTGCCGATCTGCTGATTGGCTTCAAGGAAACGATGGGCATCCTGGATGTCGCTAAGTGCGAATGTCTTTGCGATGATCGGGCGCAACGTACCGGACTTCAACCCTTGCAGAATAAAAGCCTTCGCTCTCTCTAG
>NZ_JAGIXF010000203.1:0-2018 GCF_021483755.1 Burkholderia sp. WTPI3
GCTACCGGAACTTCGTCCGGCTGAACTACGGCAGCCCGTGGTCGCCGGAAATCGAGCGTGCGGTCGTCACGGTCGGCAAGCTCGCGACCGCCTGCCTGGGCTGACCGTGGCCGCGCGGCCCCGGCTCAGGTGAGCCGGTACGACTGCTTGCCCGTTCCCGCGAGCGCGCCGCCGTCGACGATCAGGTATTCGTCTCGGATCGGCTTTCCGTCGAACCAGTCCTGCAGGATCTCCAGCGTGCCGGCCGCATAGCGCGCCTGGGCCGACAGCGACGTGCCGGAGATATGCGGCGTCATCCCGTTGCAAGGCATCGTGCGCCATGGATGGTCAGCGGGCGCCGGCTGCGGAAACCAGACGTCGCCGCCGTAACCGGCCAGATGCCCGGATGCGACCGCACGCACGACGGCATCGCGCTCGACCAGCTTTGCACGCGCGGTGTTGATCAGATATGCGCCGCGCTTCATTCGCGCGATCATCGCCGCGTCGAACAGGTGCTCGGTCGACGGATACAGCGGTATCTGCAGGTTCACGATATCGACCGCGCTCGCGAGCGACGCGGCGTCGGCGTGCCAGGTCAGCCCGAGTTCCTGCTCGATCGCGGCATCGAGCCTGTGCCGCTGCGTGTAGTGCAGGTGCAGCCCGAACGGCTTCAGCCGGCGCAACACCGCGAGGCCGATACGCCCCGCGCCGACCGTGCCGAAATGCATTCCTTCGACGTCGTAGCTGCGCGATACGCAGTCGGCGATGTTCCAGCCGCCTTGCTGCGCGATCGCATGCGACGGCAGATAGTTGCGCACCAGCGCGAGCGTCGTCATCACGACGTGCTCGGCCACGCTGATGCTGTTCGACCCGGTGACCTCGGCGACGGTGATGCGCGCGCGTGCCGCCGCGTCGAGATCGACGTGATCGGAGCCGATGCCGGCCGTCAGCGCGAGCCTGAGCTTCGGCGCCATCGCGATGCGTGCGGCGCTCAGGTAGGCCGGCCAGAACGGCTGCGAAATCACGATGTCCGCTTCGGGCAGGCGGCGTTCGAACTCGGAGTCGGGGCCGTCCTTGTCGCTCGTCACGATCAGCGTGTGGCCGCGCGCTTCCAGATAGCCGCGCAGCCCGAGCGCGCCGGATACGCAGCCGACGAGTTCGCCGGGTCGAAAGCCGGGCGGGCCGGCCGGCGTCGGCGCGGTTTGTCCGTCGGCGTACCGCGTGATGACCGGAATTGCATCGCGCAAGTAGTGCGGCGGATAGCCGTCGACCGGGTCGGGATACAGCACGCACAGGACGGTAGCCATCGGGTAGCGCTCCTCGTGACGGGATGAACGGCGGACGCGGCACGCGGATTGCTCGGTGCGACGGCACCCTCGCATGCGCGGCCGGTGTGTTGCGCCGCAACGTGGATCACGTTGTACGCCGGTCGCGGATCGCGTACAAGCTACAGTCCGCGTTTGCGTGCGCTGCGGGGTCGTCTGTACCTGTTCTTTTCAGGAAGGACGCCGATAATGGGATCGTTACCTCACTCGCAGGGAGGCAGGCCATGTCCGGAAGCGCCGCTTCGTCTTCACGTCCCGATCTCGCACAGGGCATTGCGCTCGACGACATCGCCGACGGCGCGATGATCGAGGGCCATGTCGGCGACGCAGCCGTGTTGCTCGTGCGCCGCGCCGACGAACTGTTCGCGCTCGGTGCGCAATGCCCGCATTACGGCGCACCGCTCGCCGACGGCCTGCTGGTCGGCGACACGATTCGCTGCCCGTGGCACCACGCGGCGTTCTGCCTGCGTACCGGTGCCATGCTGCGCGCGCCCGCGCTCGACGGATTGACGTGCTGGCGCGTCGAGCGTCGCGACCGCCGCGCGGTCGTGCTCGCCGCGCGGCCGGCCGCGGCGCCGCCCGCGTTGAATGCGGCCGGGCTGCCCGACTCGGTCGTGATCGTCGGCGGCGGCCCGGCTCCGATTGCGGCGGCGGTGACGCTTCGCCCCGAAGGCCACCCGAACTCGATAACGCTGCTGACCGCCGCCAGCGAAC
>NZ_JAGIXF010000204.1:0-2015 GCF_021483755.1 Burkholderia sp. WTPI3
TCGAGCGGCAGCAGCCGCGCCGAGCGCTCGATCGCGGCGCGCTGTTCGCCGCTCAGGCAGTCGAATGCGCGCCGCGACAGCGCGAGCACGCGCCCGTCCTTGCCCGACAGCTCCAGCGTATTACCCGCGAAATTCGCGATCTGCGCGTAGTCGAGCGCGATCACCGTGCGGCCGGTTTCGGTCAGGCGTTGCGCGATTTCGTCGCGGCGCCGGCGGTCGGCGATCAGGTCGAGGCCGACCATCGCGAACTCGGTCGCGACGCTCATCATCACGTTCGTGTGATAGATCGGCCGCCCGTTCGCGTCGGCCGTGTCGAAGCAGATCGGCTCGAAGTTGAAGTGCGTGCAGAAGCGTTCGAGCGCAACCGGATCGGCGCGGCGCGAGCGGGCGGTGTACGCGATCCGCGCGACGTGATCGAGCACCATCGCGCCGGTGCCTTCGAGGAACACGTCGTCGTATTCGAGCCCCGAGTAGTCGATCACGTCCTGCACGCGGTAGTCGGCCTTCAGCATCTCGACGATGTCCATGCGCCGTTCACGTCGGCGGTTCGGGCTGACCATCGGGTACAGCGCAATGTGGCCGCCCGGATGCGTGGAGAACCAGTTGTTCGGGAACACGGAGTCGGGCGTGTCGCGCTCGCCGTGGTCGTCGAATACGTGCACGCGCACGCCTGCTTCGGCGAGCGTGTGTGCGGCGGCCGTGACTTCGTCGCGCGCGGCGGCGGACACCGACGCGGTGTCGCGTGCGCCGGCGGCGGCCGTGCGCTGGAACGCGTTGTCGGCCGCGGTCTGCGGGTTGGGCAGGAAGCGGTGCGGCCGGATCATCACGACGGCGGCCGGCGCCTGGATCGATACGAGATTCATGAACGGTAGTGGCGAGAGACGAGGAACCGGGCGGCACGCACGCCGCCCGGCAATGACGGTCAGCGGGCGAAGGCGGCGACGGCTTCGGCGACGAACGTCGCGTGAGCCTGGGAGATCGCGGCCGGATCGTCGATCAGTGCGAACAGGTTCTTCGGATCGACAGCCGGCGGGATCAGCGCGATCTCGATGCCGGCGTTGTGCTGCTGCGCGAGCGCGTAGAGGTAGCGCAGCGCCGAATAGTCCTCGAGCGCGAAGCCGACCGAGTCGAACACCGTGACTTCGTCCGCGCGTTCGCGGCCGGTCGTCTCGCCTTGCAGCACGCGCCACAGTTCGGTGACGGGGAAGTCGGCCGGCATCTGCTGGATCTCGCCTTCGATGCGCGACTGCGGCTCGAATTCGACGAACACGCGACCCGCATGCAGCACGCCGGCGTCGAGCTCGGTCTTGCCTGGGCAATCGCCGCCGACCGCGTTCAGGTGCATGCCGGGCTCGATCATGTCGGCCGTGACGATCGTCGCGTAGGCCTTGTCGGCGGTGACGGTCGTGACGATGTCGGCGCCGCGCACGGCATCGGCGGTCGACGCGGCGCGCACGACGCGCAGCGCCGGATAGGCGGCGAGGTTCTTCACGAGCTTGTCGGTGGCGAGCGGATCGACGTCGAACACGCGGATCTCTTCGATGCCGAGCAGCGTGTGGAACGCGATCGCCTGGAATTCGCTTTGCGCGCCGTTGCCGATCAGCGCCATCGTGCGCGAGTCGGGGCGTGCGAGAGCCTGCGCGGCGAGCACCGACGTTGCGGCGGTGCGCAGCGCGGTGGTCAGCGTGAGCTCGGCGAGCAGCAGCGGGTAGCCGGTATCGACTTCGGCGAGCGCGCCGAACGCCATCACGGTGTGCATGCCGCGCGCGGCGTTCACGGGGTGGCCGTTCACGTACTTGAACGCGAAGAGCGAGTCGTTCGCGACGGGCATGAGTTCGATCACGCCGTTGCGCGAGTGGCAGGCCACGCGCGGCGACTTGTCGAAGTCGGCCCAGTGCAGGTAATCGGCGCGCAGCGTGTCGACGAGTTCGCGCAGGAACGGCGTGACGCCGGTTTTGGCGATCAGTCGGGCGGTGGCGGGAACGTCGAGGAAGCGGGTCATCGGTCAGTCTCCA
>NZ_JAGIXF010000205.1:0-1786 GCF_021483755.1 Burkholderia sp. WTPI3
TTGTGGCTGTCGTCATTCGCTTTCGACGTGGCTCCTCCTTTGCCCTGTTCGTTGGGGGCGTAACCGCCACCCACGTCTGAATGGACGCCTGGATAGGCCACCTCTTCACGAATGCCGCCACCGTAGCTGTCCCCGTTGCGGATCGAGTCAAGCGGGAAACTCATGCGTTGCTCATGTACCGAGAACGCGTGATAACAAAATCGCACATCCTTCGGGATATTAAGCCGGCCGTCGTCAGCGAATGCGAAGTGCCCGTCGAATGCGCCGAAGTCCACGGTTGCGCGCGTCGAGTCGGGTGGTCCAACGGAGGCAACCGTATCGAAAAGACCGACGAAGTTGACCTTGTAGTTCAGTGCATACTTGCCAGTCTGGTAGCCAATCCGCCCATTCGGTGCCCATTCATTCATCAGCTTGTTCACGAAGACGCGCGCGGATGCCGCCCCCCGCGAGAAGCCGATCACGTTGATCCAGATCTGCTTGACCGTCTGCGGATATCGTCCCTCATCGACGGCCTGCTTATGGGCGAGACCCAGTCGATCGGTGCAGCCGACCAGCGGGAGTTTGTGGCCATCGGCTACGGCTGCGCAAATGTCGTTGGCTTTGTCATCCGGAATCAGAAATCGGGTCTTGTCCGTAGCAATGGCCTTGTAAATGGCATTGAGCACTCTCGTGTAGCCCCACACGCACCGACTGCCGAAACCCTTTGCCATCGACTTACCATCGGTCGAGTACGTCAACTCGCCAATTTCCTTGAACGGCGTACCTACGCCTGGAATATAGAAACGAAATATTCCTTCTTCATTCTTATCCTGTGCCGCGCTGTAAAGTCGAGCAACGTTGCTATGCGTGCGAGCGAGCGAATCCCGTAACGGATTGGTCTGCACGTCGTTATTGTTCGTGCCGTCAAAGAAGAGCGTGATGTGGAGCGTCTGGGGGCAGGACATCAATGCGTCGCAAACCAGCGCGCGCCCTTTCCTCAACGCCGTGACGCTGCCCACCAGACGCCCCCCCCTGGGGCATGGGGTCGGCCCATTTGACGCTCATTGTGTGTTTCCTCCGTCACGGTATAACCGGTTCCATTCCTGATCCACCACACCGTGCGCGATGTACGGATCGTTGTCCGGGGGGCGTATGCCAGGGTCGTTAGCATCCCCTTTCTGGCCGTCCGCTACCATGATGCGAACCCGGTCACCCGGCAGGAAGACGGCCCACAGGCCTCCCATCACTCGCCCATATTTCGGTATCCGAACGTTCTCGGCCTTGTACCAGTACCCCGGTGTCTTCCCGTCCTGCTTCTTGTCGACCAGCCAGCGCACCGTCAGCCTCAGATCCGGCTGCCATGCTGTAGGGATGTCGCTGCAACACGTTTCAGCACCGCCGCCGGACGGCTTGCCGTCCGCTCCCGCCGGCCATACATTAGGGCCACCGCCAGTCACCCCTGACCCATCGGGTCCCTCGATCCCCCACTGATGGATGTACCAAGGGGTGTAGTTCAGCGTCAATGAACTTGCGCCGAGCGTGTCGTAGTGCGTCGGCAGGTTCGCCAAGTCGAGTTGTTGCGCCACGGCGCCAGGATGCTTATCGCATGCGCCGAGGCCAAACACGGCAATAAGGGCGATGGTCTGGATCGTACGTCGCCCATAACGGGAAAATCGGTCTGTCATCGTGAATAGGTCTACGGTTTAACGGGGCACCAGGGCTGCTCCGCCCCGGGCCGCCTTAACAGGCCGTTGAAATACCCATCGACCGGATTCAGACCACTCTCGCAAATGACATGAATTCGCTT
>NZ_JAGIXF010000207.1:0-1763 GCF_021483755.1 Burkholderia sp. WTPI3
AAGCGGCGCGTCGCGCTGAACGTCGCTGCCGACGCGCTCGCGTCGGTCGGCCCGCTGCCTGCACTGGCCGGCGTACTCGCCGCCGCGCCCGGTGCATGGCGCGCGCCGTTGCGCGAGCTGGACGCGCTCGGCGCGCGCTGCGGCGTGCAGGGCCGCGTGTTCGGCAGTCTCGCGTGGCAGGCGCTGACGGGCGAGCGCTATCTGAGCGAATCCTCCGATCTCGACATCGTCTTTCCGCTGCCGGACGCCGCCTCGCTCGCGCCGTTGCTCGACGGGCTGGCCGACATCGACGCGCGCGCGCCGATGCGCATCGACGGCGAGCTGCTGCGCGGCGACGGCGCGGGCGCGAACTGGCGCGAGCTGCATGCGCGGCTGCCCGAAGTCGCGGTCAAGACCGCGATCGCCGTCGAATTGATGTCGGCCGACGCGTTCACGGGAGGCATGCAATGAATGCCTGGGCGGCTTGCCGCGCACCGGCGCCGTCCGATGCCGAGCGCATCGCCGGGCTTGCCGAGCGCAGCCTTGTGCTGGAAATCGAGACCTATCCGAAGCCGGGGCTCGTCAGCCACGTCGATAGCGGCAGCCATGCGGACATGGATGCCGCGACGTTCGAACGCAGCGCGGCCGTCTTGCGGCCGTACTTCGCGGAACTGGCCGACGCCGGCGCACGCGACGCGGAGATGACCGTGCTGCGCAAGATCGGCCTGCGTGCGGAACACGCGATGCTTGCTGCGACCGGCGGCGTCAATACGCATCGCGGCGCGATTTTCGGGCTGGGGCTGTTGTGTGCGGCCGCGGGCCGCCGCATGGCGTCCGGCACAACGGCCCCGGCCTGCACGACGACGCTCGGCGCATGGGTCGCGCAGCGCTGGGGCGCCGAGATCCTGGGTGGCCCGCGGCTACCCGACAGCCACGGCGAGCGTGCGAGCCGTCGCTATGGCGTGGGCGGCGCACGCCGCGAGGCGGCCGGTGGCTTCACGACCGTTTACCGCGTCGGATTGCCGGCACTGCGCCGCGCGCAACGCGGCATGCCGGGCGACGCGCACGCCGCGCGCGTCGACACATGCTTCGCGCTGATCGCCGCGCTCGACGATACGAATTTGCTGCACCGGGGCGGTCAGGCCGGCCTCGATTTCGCGCGGGCGACCGCACGTGCGTTCGTCGCGCGCGGCGGCGTGCGTGCCCGCGACTGGCGGTTGCACGCGATCGCGGCGCACCATGCGTTCGTCGCTCGCCGGTTGAGCCCGGGCGGCGCGGCGGACCTGCTGGCGATGAGCGTGTTCGTCGATGCGCTCGAAGCCGACGGGGAGGGGCGATGACGCTGGCGATCCTGTGTTCGGGGCAAGGCGCGCAGCGCGCCGACATGTTCGAATTGACCGGCACGGCGCCGCAGGCCGATGCGCTGTTCGTGCACGCCGGCCGGCTCCTCGGCGACGATCCGCGCAACTGGGTGCGGACCGCCGCACCCGACGCGCTGCGCGAGAACCGCGTCGCGCAGATTCTCTGCACGGTGCAGGCGCTCGCTGCGACCGCGCTGCTCGACGCGGTATGGCCGCGCCGTCGCTGCGTCGCCGGTTACAGCGTCGGCGAAGTCGCGTCGTGGAGTGTCGCGGGGATGATCGATCCGCACGACGCGCTGGACCTGGCCGATGCGCGTGCACGCGCGATGGATGCGGCGAGCGGCGGCGGCGAGCGGATGGCATTCGTGCGCGGGCTGAGGCGCGCGCAGCTCGCGCAGCTGTGCGACGGCCGTGATGCGGCGA
>NZ_JAGIXF010000208.1:0-1755 GCF_021483755.1 Burkholderia sp. WTPI3
TCGAACGGGCCGCGGCGGCCGGTTGGGTATGGCGTGCGGCGGCGGAAGAGGGTATCGATTGCATGGGAGTCACCATTCGTTCTTCACGGATTTCAGGCGTGAGCGTTCCCGCACGAGGCGCGCAACGCGACTCGCGGACAACGGCTCGTGCCGGATGGAACAGGGGTGCGCGGCGTGCGCGGGCGGACGTTCGTCCGCGGATCCCGGGCGGGCAGGCGTTCAGCCGATGCCTGCGCCGCCGTGACGGGTTGCGATCAGTGGCCGGTCTTCAACTGCGCCCACAGACGGTTCTGGAGGCGCAGGATGTCGGCCGGCATCGGCTTCATCAGCACCATCTTCTTCAGCACGTCTTCAGGCGGATAGACCGTCTGGTCCTGTGCGACGGCCGGCGTGACGAACTGGTGCGCGGCCTTGTTCGCGGTCGGGTAGAACACCGTGTTGGTGATCGCCGCGTTGACCTTCGGATCGGACACGTAGTTGATCCACTTCATCGCGGCTTCGGGGTGCGGCGCATCCTTCGGGATCACCATCACGTCGAACCACAGCAGACCGCCTTCCTTCGGATTCGAGAACTTGATGTCGTACGAGCGCTTCGCTTCGGCCGAGCGGCGATGCGCGATGCCGACGTCGCCCGACCAGCCGAGCGCGACGCACACGTCGTTGTTCGCGAGGTCGTTGATGTAGCCGGACGAGTTGAACTGGGTGATGTACGGGCGGACTTTCTTCAGGACTTCGAACGCAGCCTGGTAGTCGGCGGGGTTGGTGCTGTTCGGGTTCTTGCCCATGTATTGCAGTGTCGCCGCGAACACGTCGACGGCCTGGTCGAGGAACGAGACGCCGCAGCCTTTCAGCTTTTCCATGTTGGCCGGGTCGAACACCAGGGCCCAGCTGTCGACCGGCGCCTTGTCGCCGAGCGCCTTCTTCACGGCCTGTGCGTTGTAGCCGATGCCGTCCGTGCCGTAGGCCCAGGGCACGCCGTACTGGTTGCCCGGATCCGCGTCGGCGATCATCTTCATCAGCAGCGGATCGAGGTTCGCGAGGTTCGGGATCTTCGACTTGTCGAGCTTCTGGTACACGCCTGCCTGGATCTGCTTGGCCATGTAGTTCGAGGTCGGCACGACGATGTCGTAGCCCGAGCTGCCTGCCAGCAGCTTTGCCTGCAGCGTGTCGTCGCTGTCGTAGTTGTCGTACTTGACGTGAATGCCCGTCTGTTTCTGGAAGTTCGGGATCGTGTCCGGTGCGATGTAGTCGGACCAGTTGTAGATGTTCAGGTCCTCGGCATGCGCCGACGGACTGGCGACCGACGTGAACGCGGCCGCTGCGGCAAGGGCCGCAACGGAACAGGCTTGGCGAAGAAAGCAGGCACGCATGGTGGAATTCCCCTGGGTTATGGTGGCGTGCGGCGCCCGCCGCACGTCCTGAGACAAAGCCGTTACGAAAGGCCCAGTTGCTGGGCGGTCGCATCGACGGCCTTCTTCGCCTTCGATACGAGTTCATCGATTTCCTGACGCGAGATCACGAGCGGCGGCGACAGCAGCATCCGGTCGCCGGTCGCACGCATGATCAGGTTCCCGTTGAAGCAGAAGTCGCGGCAGACCGTGCCGACGTCGCCGCCGTTCTTGAAGCGACGGCGTTCGGCCGGCGATTCGGCGAGCTGCAGGCTCGCGACCATCCCGTGGCCGTGCACTTCGCCGACGATCGGGTGGCGCGCGAAGGTCTCGCGCATCAGCGCCTGGAAGTACGGGCCCGTGTCAT
>NZ_JAGIXF010000209.1:0-1639 GCF_021483755.1 Burkholderia sp. WTPI3
GCTGTGCGCCGGTCACGCCCAGCGCACGAATCTCCGAGTGCTGCAGGTAGACCGCCCCGCCGGTCGCGATCGCGCCCATCGCGAATTCGGGATCGGACGGCGCACCGAGCTTGCGCACGACCAGCACGTCGAGCGGCGCGCACAGCGCAACGGCGACCGGAAATGCGACCGGCACGCCGCCGCGCGGCAATGCGAGCACGACGACGTCACGACGCCCCGCATAGTCGTGCAGCGCGTCGGCCAACTGGCGGCCCGCGTCCGCACGATCGGCAAAATACTCGGTCACGATCGGCTCCCTGCCGTGACGCCGGATCCGCGAAGCCCGCACCGGCGCCTGTCCAACGAGCATGGTGCATCGGCCACGCCGATGCAAGCGGGGTCGCAACCGCGTCGGCGAGATGCCGCTTGGGTTGAAGAAAGGCGGGAGCTTGAAGCGCTGTTCGTTCGAGCCTGCGGTTGCGACGGGTCAGAGCCCGGCCGCCTGCCGGTACAGCCGCCAGAACGACTGCGCATACGACTGGGCGAGCTCCGGCGCGCGCTGGAACACGTTCACCGTTTCCGCATGCGCCGCAGCGCCGTCGGACAGCGTCGTGAGCGCGACGCTGTCGTCGACGATCACGAAGCGCGGCGCAGGGTCGCCATGCCGCGAATCGATCGCCACGTCGATGCCGGCCGATTTCAGATAGCCCGCACCGCTGTACTTGCCGGCGTGCGACGAACGCACCAGCACGACACGCACTTCGGCCCCACGCGCGCGCGCCGCGCGCAGCGCCGCCGCGACCGCGGGCGGCACATATGCGTAGCCGGCCAGCAGCACGCGGCGCTGTGCCTGCCCGATCAAGTCGACAGTCGCATCGGCCGCCGCATTGTCATACGAAAAGTATGCGCCGACCGATCCGGCGTCGGACGGAATCGGGCTGGCGTGGGCGGTCGCGGCGCAGCCGAGCGCGGCGAAAAGGAAAACGACTGGTCTCATGGCGGGCGCCATTGTAGCGACACCAATTCGCGTGGCAAGCGCCGGCTGCAACGCTGCTGCGCCGGCGCAACACACAGCGCGCGACGGCCGGTGACCGGGCTGTTTCGGGCCCGATTTCCGAACCCGTTTCGCGGTGTTTTGGCAGTGCCGGCGTACCGCCCGTCAGCCGGCCGAGACGCGTGCCAGCCAGTTCGCGACGCCGTCGACGGAACGGAAATCCGCGACACTGCGCGCCGGCAGCGCCGGATACGCGCCGCTCGCCATCTCGGCCAGCGCGCGGCCGGGGCCGAGTTCGAGAAACGCGGTCGCGCCGGCCTCGACGCACGCGGCCAGGCAAGCCGCCCACTCGACCGGCTCCGCGATCTGCCGCGCGAGCTTGTCGAGCCCCGCGTCGACATCGAGCACCGATGCGCCGTCGACCCCCGAAAACAACCGCGTGCCCGACAGCGGCCGGCGCACGTTCACCGCAGCCAGCGACGCACGAAACGCGGGCACCGCCGAGGCGAGGCGGCGCGTGTGCGACGCGATCCGCACGCAGACGGGCGCGACGCGCAGCGCACCGCCGCGCGCCGCCTCGTCGGCCACCGCGTCGACGTCGGCCTGGCCCCCGGCAACCACGAACGCCTCCCCGGGATTGGCGCCCGCGAGCGCCGCATCACGGCC